>JBFGTT010000134.1:0-7841 GCA_041565995.1 Rhodothermales bacterium | reverse complement strand
GGTCGGGGAAGTTGACGTAGACGCGGTGCAGGCTACGCGGCGGCAGCACGTTGCGCACCACGAAGCGGGCGTGCCCCAGGTAGAGCCGCACGTTCGCCAGCCCTTCGCGCCGCATCCGTTTGAAGGCCCGCGTGACGGATCCAACGGACACTTCGGCCCCCAGCACGTTCCACGCCGGGTGCGCGCGGGCCAAGTCGGCCAGGAACGAGCCGTCGCCGAAGCCCACCTCCATCACCAGCGGCCCCGCCCTGCCGAAGAGGTGCTCCGGCGGCGTCGGGAGGGTCAGCTGGGCGAGGCGAAGGAGCATGCTCAAAACGCGGCGACGGTGGGGATGCCTCCGAACGCTTCGAACGTGACTTCCGGAAAAGCCCCCGTGTTGCCGTCGAGCAGCGGCGCCGTCTGGCCGCGCAGGTGCTTCTCGAAGAACGCCCCGATGAAGGTGTTGAGGATCTCCAGGTTGCGTACGGCGGCGAGGGTGCCGGGAGGCCGTCCGCTGGCTGCCGCCCGCGCCGCCGAGACGCCGCCGAGGTCGAGCAGGACGGGCAGGTCGGTGAAGCTGAAGTGCGTGGTGCCGTCGATGACGACGTTGTAGCCCCGGTTGCGCAGGCGGCTCTGGATCTGCCGGCTGAAGTACTCTGAGGGGTTGGCGAAGACGAACATGAACGGTTCGTCGAAGCCCTCCGTGACGGCCTCGCCGGCCTGCGGGGCGTCGAGGCTGATACCGGCCTTGAAGCGTGGGTCTTTGACCATCACCTGCGCCGCCGCCGAGCCGCCCGTCGAGTGGCCCATCGCGCCGACGCGCGCCAGGTCGAGCCGTCCGGTGAAGCGGCCCGACGGGTCGTTTGCGTGGAGCCGCCCCAGCTCCGTCAGCACGAACCGCAGGTCGTCGGCCCAGAGGTCGACGACGCGCTCGAACGGGGGTTGATTGGTCGAGAAGACGACGACGCGCCCGCCGGGGAAGACCGTCGCGAAGCTGCCGAAGGTGTGGTCGATGCCGACGACGAGGTAGCCCCGGCTGGCGAGTTCTTCGATGAACGTCGTCCCGAGGGCGCGCACGCCGGTCAGGCCGTGGGAGACGAAGACGACGGGCAGGGCCGGCGCCGTCGCCGAGAGCGGGGCGTCGGGGATGCCGTTGGTCCGTAGCCTGCCCATGAGCGTGCGCATGCTGTCGGGCGTCGTGTAATCCTGCACCGCCGCGAAGAGATCGACGACGAGGGGATCCATGTAGGGCGCCGGCGTCGGGGCGGGGAGCGCGTCGGTGGGGTACCACAATTGCACCATCAGTTCGCGCCCGTCGCCCGCCTGCGGCGTGTAGGTCTCCTCGCGACTCGCATCGACGAGGTGGAGCGTCGTGGTGCCCACGGCAAAGGGGCCGCCGGGCACGGGCAGTTCAAGCCGTCGCGGCGGCCCGGCGGCCTCGCCGTCGCCGGTGTTGTTGAACAACTCGCACCCGCCCAGCAGCAGGGCCGGGGTCAGGAGCAGCGCGGCAAGCAGCGCCGGGGGGAAGCGCAGAGAGCGAGGCATGGAACCGAACGGGCTGGGAGACAACGACGGACGCCGCGCCTGCGGCGTGGCACGGAGCGCGGACCGCCCAAAAGCGCCCCGCCCCGTGCGGCGTGCCTTCTACCCGCCGGCAAGCCGGTCGGTTCGGTGCCGTCATTCCTGCCTGGGTTGCCGCCGGTGCGCCAGCAGCCATTCGTACAACGCCGGGTTGTCGTACGTCTCGGTCCAGGCGTCGTGGCCGGCGTCGGGGTAGATGGTGAAGCGCACGTCGCCGCTGCACCGCTGCAGCGCATCGACCATCTCCTGCGAGCGCGCCAGGGGTACGACGGCGTCTTTGGCGCCGTGGAAGTTCCAGGTGGGCAGGTGCTTGATGACGCAGACGGCGTAGGCGTTGCCGCCGCCGCAGACGGGCGCGATGGCTGCGAAGCGATCCGGAAAGGCCATCGCCAGGTCCCACGTGCCGAAGCCGCCCATGCTCAGGCCCGTCACGTAGATGCGGTCCGTGTCGACGCGGTACGTCGCGGTGACTTCTTGCAGCAGCGCGTCGAGGAAGGGGACGGACCACCACTGCTCCGCCGGCGCCTGCGGCGAGACGACGACGAACGGGAAATCCCGCCCCGCCTCGATCAGCTTCGGCGGGCCATGTTTTTTGACGAGTTCGAGGTCGTCGCCGCGCTCGCCGGCGCCGTGCAGGAAGAGCAGCAGCGGCCAGGGTTCCTGCTGCCGGTCGTAGTTTTTCGGCAGGTAGAGCAGGTAGTGGCCGCTGACGGTGATCTGCCGCGTGAAGGTCTCCGGCGCCTGGCGCGCGGCGGGCGGCGCGGCGGGGGGCGGGGCGCTGGTGGCGCAACCGGCGAGGGCCAGCGCCGTCAGGAGGATCAGGGTTCGGAGGCGCATAGTCGGCTATCCGGGGGTTGGTTATTCGAAGAGGTAGGCCATCTCAACCAGGCGCGTGCCGTCGGCGTCGGCGGCGGCGAAGTAGTTCCGTTTGCCCTCGCCTCGGCGGATCTGCGCGCCGCCGATCTCGCCCTGTTTGTTGAGCGCGTAGAACTGCACGTTGAAGTTGGGCCGGCCCTGCTCGTCCTGGAGGCGGGCCAGGCGGGTGTGCTCGGCGATGCGCTGGCAGGCGTAGAGGCAGGCTTGCTGCGGGCCGTCGCCCAGGCGCATGCGCTCGACGATGAGGAAGCAGGCGCAGTTTTCGAGGTTGGCCTCGCCGCGCCCGGTCGAGCCGGCGGCGCCGACTTCGTTGTCGCAGTAGAGGCCGGCGCCGATGATGGGCGAGTCGCCCACGCGGCCCGGAATCTTGAACGAGAGGCCGCTGGTGGTGGTGACGCTGCTGATGTTGCCGGCCAGGTCGATGGCCGAACAGTGGATCGTCCCATAGGTGTGCTCGATCAGGCGCAGGTCCATCCCGATGTCGCGGTCGTCGAGGCCGTGGGGAGGCAGGTAGTCGTCCTGGTTGGAGAGGTTTTCTTTCCACTTGACCCAGATCTCGCGGGCCTTCTCGGTCAGCAGGTTTTCGACGGGGAAGCCGTGCATGCGGGCGAAGCGCTGCGCCCCGGCGCCCACGAGCAGCACGTGGTCGGTGCGCTGGAGCACCAGGCGAGCCACCTTCGAGGGGTACTTGATGCCTTCGAGCGCCGCCACCGCCCCGGCCCGCGCCGTCGGCCCGTGCATCACCGCCGAGTCGAGCTGGACGACGCCCTCTTCGTTGGGCAGCCCGCCGTAGCCGACGGAGGTGTCCTCCGGGTCCTCTTCGACCAGGTTGACGCCGGCCACCACCGCGTCGAGCGCGTCGCCGCCGCTCTGGATGATCTCGATGGCGCGCGCCACGGCTCCCTCGCCGTTGCGGCTGGCGATGGCGATGGGGCCGCCGGCGCGGGCGGACGGCGCGCGGGCCGCCGCGCCGACCACGCGGGCGCCGGGCAGCAGCGTGGCGGCGCCGCCCACGACGCTCACTCTCAGAAAATCGCGGCGGGAGTGGGACGATGCGTCGGACATGGAAACACCTCGTATGGCGTTGGAGGGTTGCGGATCGGCAGCACCTGACGTTACGGAAAATAACGCGCCTTTTCTAGGGCGTCTTGACAATCACCGTGCGTCGCGCCTTTGGACCGATTCGGCGCGGCTGTTTGTCACTCGTCGGCGCAGTCGAGCCGGATCAGGTAGCCGGCTACGTCTTGCGCCAGGTCGATCTGCCAGCGCCGTGCGGCCTGTCCTTCGGGCGCGTAGACGAGTTCGTAGGGGCCGGGCGGGATCTCGTCGAACTGGAAGCCGCCCACGCGCGAGGTCTGCACCTCGCGGCTATAGCCCTCGCCCACGAGTCTGAGCGTGGCGTCGGTGAGGGGCCGCACGGCGTCGCCTTCGCAGCGGAGGATGGATCCCTGGAGATAGCTCATCTCGGCCAGTTCGAAATCGGCCTGGATCACCGCACCCGCCACCACGAGGACCTGCCGCGCCGGCCCACCGACGACGCCGTAGCGCGTCTCGAATTCCCGGAGGTCGAGCCGGACGATGGCCTGGCCCGGCGGCACGCCGCGCACCCGGTAGCGGCCTCGTCCGTCGGTAATGGCGCGCGCCTCGCCGTTGACGTAGACCGTCACCCGGCCCACCCCCCGGCCCGCGAAGAGGATCCGGCCCTCGATGCTCCCCAGGCGCCGGGACCGGAACGCCGGCAACAACGACGAGCCTAGCGAAGCCAGGTCGTCCCACGAATTCCGATGCCCCAGGTCGAGGGCGACGCGCAGGCCCGGCACCCGGCTGCGCGGCAACCCGATGGAAAAGGGCCGCGCTATTTCCAGCCGGGCGGAGAGTCCGTTGCGCGTGATGTGGCGGGAGAGGCCCACGCGTAGCAGGCCCTCGCCGATAGCCCGCACGCCGTTGTCGCGGAGGGTCGCGCCCAGGCCCAGCACGTAGCGCAAGCGCCCCCAAAGCGGCCTTTCGACCGACGCCTCGCCGATGAGGCGGTAGCTGCCGCCGACGTCGCGCACGGCGTCGAGCGAGGCGTTCCAATAGGCGCGGTTGCCCGAGAGGCGGCGAAGGAGGAGGTGGGCGCGGCTCTGACCGGGGATGCCGCCGTCGTTCTGGAAGAGATGTTCGAGGCGCAGGCTCGTCAGCATCGCCGCCGTGTTCTGCGTCAGCGACAGCGCCAGGAGGTCCACCCGCCGCCGTCGCAGTTCCGCGCGCGTCTCGTCGAAGTCGATCTGGTTGTGGGCGTAGCTAAGGAAGAGGTGCGGGCGGTTGCTGCCGAGGCTTCGGCTCACGCCCAACTCGGCGCGGAAGTCGGTGCGTTCGTCCACTTCGGAAGCCAGCACGTAATCCACGTAGCCGAAGAGGGCGGTGAACTCGGAGAGCAGGTACTGGCCGGAGACGATGGCGCCGCTCTCGCCGGGCCGGTAGAGCGGAAAGACGAACGGAAAGTGCGCGTCGTAGCGGTAGAGCAGGGCGGAGAGTTCGCCGGATTGAAACCTGAATTGCGAGCCGGCGCGCGCGCCGAAGCCGGGCTGCAAGCTCGTGTGGACTTCCGCCATCAGCCCGATCCAGGGCGAGACTTCGCGGAAGTAGCTGCCGCTGAGGACGCCGGCTAGGCGGGTTTGGTTGTCCTCGTCGAGGAAGGTGGGCGCGTCGATGCCGGTGAACGAGAAGCCGACGAAGTTCGCGCGGAAGCGGCGCAGGTACTGGAGGCCGACGAGCGTCGGTTCGTCCGGCGGTCGTTCGGGCAGGGGCCGGAAGCGTTTGGCGCGTCCGGCGAAGACGCTCCACTGGCTGCGGGCGCCGGCCTGCTGGAAGCGCAGCCCCTGGAGCGGGTAGATGTCTCTTGCGGCAAAGGTGGTGACGGCGGTGCGGGGCGGCCGGAGGGGTTGATGCAGGAAGTCGCCCCCGTTGATCCGGACCAAGCCGCCGCGCAACGGCAGATCCCGCCATTCGGCGCCGAAGTCGTTGGTGACGTTGGGAAAGCCGCGTTCGAACCAGAGCGAGAGCGCGCCCAGGCGGGGCAGCGTCTGGCCGATGAGCAGGTAGGCGCGCCCGGCGGCGTCGTCGCCGAAGAGCGGCGTGTCGAAGGACCGGCTCGAAAACTGAAACCGGTAGAAGCCCTCCGAGGCCGGTTCAGCGGTAGCGGCGCGCTGCGCCGTTCCGATGCGGGGAAAAGCGAGCAACCAGACGGCGCACAGCAACAGGGGCAGCGGCCGCCAACGCGATATGCGCACGGATGAGCCGATCTGGTAGCACAGAAAGATGCGACGGACCTCCGGTAAAAAACATAGTATACGACAAAATCAGGAATATCCGGCGATGGGGCGCAGCGCGCGGCCCGGCGCTCAGCCGCCGGCCCCGGGGATGCGGTGCGCGGACTGGTGGCTCGAACGCATAGAAGTCTCGAAGCGGAGGTTGACCTCCAGCGCCTCCGGCGGCACCGGCCCGAACCGCAACGTCAGGCGCCGGTCGTGCCCCGGCAGCACCACCTCGGTGTTCGGGTTAAAATCGAACGTCTCGGCGTAGGCGTCGTCCTCGGAGCGCACCGTGACGAACCCGCCGGGCCGGATGTTGCGCGCGCCCTCGTTGGTGACGAAAAGCCGCAGCAGCAGCACCTCCGGGTTCTCGCCGTCGCGCTCGAAGGCCACCTCGTGCACGCGCAAGGAGCCCCGCTCGGCCTTGCGGTTTTCGACGTAGAGCGGAATGCCCATCGCTGTGGCAAAGAGCACCTGCTTGCTGCTGGCGCCCGTCACCAGCGGCTCGGATTCGAAATAGACGAAAGCGCGGAGCTGGTCGAAATCCTCCGGCGTCTCGACCGAGAAGCGGAAGCTGGCGCGCTCCTTGGGCGCCACCGTCGTCTGAACCGGAGCAATGCGCAGGTACGGCACGATGGTGTGCGAGCCGGTGCCCGGCGGCAGCTCCAGCACCTCGCCCGTCTCCGTCACGTCGAAATCGACCAGCGAGAGCGTCACCGCCACCGGCACGTCGCCGGGGTTGGTGTAGGAGATGACGTCTTCGACCCTGGTGCCGGGATTGACCAGCTTCTCGACGCGGGCCGGCGCGATGGCCGTCGTAAGCTGCGCCTGGCCCCAGGCCACAGGGCTGATCGACAGTAAGAACAGGGTGCTCACAAGCATTCGGCGGCACGAAGACGGGGCGCGCTTTCTCATCTGCCGGTACTGTCTGAAGAGTTTGGGGGGCTGGATCCTCTACAACGCAGAGGCGGTTCGGGTGCCCGTCGTCCAAAAAAAACCTGTTGCGCCATAAGATCCGCTCTTTTTGGCGCAACAGGTTTCCGAGTCGAGGCGCTCAGCTTTTCTGACGTAGCGTGCCGGGCGGCTCAGGGCGTGCCGGAGGCCCGGAGCCGGACGACCCACGTGTTGGCGCCCAGCGGGTCGGTGTCGAGGACCGTCAGGCGCAGGTCCAGGTCGCCGCCGTCGGCGTTGGCGCCGTTGCCCACCGAGGTGCCGGTGAGCAGGTTGCTGAGGCTGGTAAAGAGTTGATAGCCCGTCGAGGTGCCGCCGCCCAACGAGGAAGGAATGCGGATCTCCAGGTCGTCGTCGGCCATTCCGCCGACGGTATGGTCTGCGGCGGTGGAGGTCAGGGCGATGTCGACGGTGCTCGGCGGGGCGGCGCGGCAGGTCCAGGTGACCGAGCCGGCGTTGTTTTCGTACTCGCCGCCGTTGTTGCCCGCGTTACGTCCGAGCGCCGTGACGTTGGGCGTGAGGTAGTCGGTGCCGTCGGCGTCTACGTCGCCAAAGTCGAACGAGGCCACGTTGAAGCTGCACGTGAAAATGCCCCGGTTATTGGCGGTGACGGTAAGGTTGAAGTCGGAGGTCCGCTGTGCCCACGCGCTGTCTACACCCAGCAGAGAAAGGGCCAGGCAGGCCACGACGAACAGGCCGATACTATTGCGTGTACTTCTCATCGGATTGCGCTTGTTTTTCCTCGTGACAAGGAAGGGTGAAGGAACGTTTTCCTCGACACGCTGTTGGGGCAGCCGCCGAACCAGCGAGGTTCCTGGCAGCCGGTACGCGCCGACGCGGCGCGAGCGTCCGAGAGAAAACACTGACTGAGAGTTAGCATCGGCGGGTCTGCCGGATTTTTAAAGCCACCCCACTAATAATTTTCCAGATGGCTTCCGGCTGTGTGCCGCTGTAAGGGGGCTGCGACGGCGGCAGCGCGCCGGGGCCGCCTCCACTCAGGGCGTGCCGGAGGCCCGGAGCCGGACGACCCAGATGTTGGCTCCCCTCGGATCAGTGTCGAGGACCGTCAGGCGCAGGTCCAGGTCGCCCGAGGCGGTGTTGGCGCCGTTGCCCACGCTCATACCCGTAATGAGGTTGAGGCCGCTGGTGAAGAGCTGATAG
>JBFGTT010000133.1:0-7881 GCA_041565995.1 Rhodothermales bacterium | reverse complement strand
GCTGCCCTCGGCGGCGTTGACCCGCCTTCGGTTGAAGACCGCCCGGGTGAGCATCAGCAGGCTGGTGACGCCTGCGTTGTAGAACAGGAAAGCCACGTGCAGCATCAACAGGTCCGGCGCCAGCCAGAAGAACAGCGGCAGGCTGACGATGAACAGCAGCAGGCACGAGCCTTGCAGCACCATGAACTTGGCCAGCACCAGGTGCTGCGGCTGGAGGTCGCGGCTGAGGAAGCCGTCGAAGTAGCGGCTTTCCCAGGCGAACATCAACTGGCCGTAGTTGAGGGCGAAGACGCCGGAGGCGAACAGGCCCACGGCGGCGGCCATCAGGCTGCCGAAGAAGGCGTTGTAGTCCGAGAGCAGTAGCGCCGTGTAGGCGGTCGAGACGCCGATGGAGATGAGCACGTACTGCCGGGGGCGTTTGTTGCGCCACATCATCATGATTTCGAGCAGCACCAGGTTGCGCAGCGGCGAGCGGCCGAAGGTGAGCGCTTCGGGCAGCACGCGCTGCCGGCGGTGCGCCGAGGGGTCCGGCCCGGCGCGCAGGCTCCACCGCAGCGCCTGGCTCGACGTCGCCAGCGTCGCCAGCGTCAGCGTGGCCAGCAGCAGCAGCAGCCGTCCGTTGCCGGCGGCCAGCGCGTCGAAGCACCAGGCCGAGGCCCGGCTGACGGCCTGTGTGCCGAGCGCCTGGTCGAGAATCTGCAACCCGACGAGCAGGGCCGCCAGCCCCAGCAGTGGCCGGGCAAACCGGTCCACGGCGACGCGGATGAGCGTGTTGAGGTAGTGCGAGAGGAGCAGGCACAGCACGATGCCCGCCAGCCACAGCCCGGCGCCCGGCACCTGGCCCTGCACGTACCGGCTCCAGAAGGGCACGAAGAACAGCAGCGGGTAGACGTTGTGCGCGCTCGCCAGCGAGGCTGCCTGGAAGTACCGCGAGAGCCGGCGGTGCTCGATGGGCAGGTGCAGGTACGGCGCCACCTCCATGCGCGGCGGGCGCTGGAAGAAAAAGCGGAAGGCCAGCATCCCGAAGAACGCCGTCAGCAGGTGGGCGTTGAGCAGGCCCAGCGGCCCCTCCTCGCCCGCCGGGCGCACGAGCCTGCCGAAGAAAAGCCCCAGCCCCACCAGTACCAGCACCACGTACGTGACGACGGGGATCAGCGCCAGGCTGATCAGCCACATTCGCTTGCCCTGAAAGGACCGGCCGAAGCTTTTCCAGTGATTGCGCAGCAGCGCCAGATAGATCATGGGCGAGGATCCAGAGGTTCAGGCCGTCGCAGGAGGCCGCCTGTGGGCACGGAGGCAGGGCCGGCGCGAACACGCCGGCACCCCGGTTTGCTAATCGACCTTTTCTGCGAAAAACTAAGCCCGGAGGCCGGCTCAGTTGAACCGCAGGCGCACCGGGTCCTGCATCTCCATCCGGATGCCGCGCACGTCTTTGAGCAGCGCCTTCACCTCATCGGGTGATTTCGGGTCGGCGTCCATGAGCCGTTCGAGTTGTTTCTCGTCCTTGAGCAGTTCGTCGAAGTTGACGTCTACGAGGGTGACCTGGCTGCCTTCGCGGTAGGTGGCGTTGGTTTCTTTGATGGTGCCTTCTACGTCGAGGGCGATGCGGACGCGGGCGCCTTTGAGCATCTCACGCATCATCTGAAGCTGCAGGGCGCGCTGGCTGGAGTCGGCGGGGGCTTCGTTGGGATCCCGCATGCCGGCGTTGTCGAAGTTCTGGGGGACGTGCACCACGAGCGTGGCCGTAGCGCCGGGGGTAAAGTCGAACGTGAGGTATTCGGGCGGATCGTCCTGGGCGGCGGCCTCGTTCATCGCGTCGGGCAGGCGGTCGCCGGGGTCCTGGCTGATGCGTAGCGCGCTGACGTCGTCGAAGCGGTAGAAGGCGCGGCAGCCGGCCTGTCCTTCTCCTTCGACGGGTTCCACCGAGGTCAGCCGGACGCCCTGGCCCATGTCGGCGGCCTGCTGGCGCAGTTCGTCTTCGTCGCACAGGTCGAGGGCTTCGTCGTCTTCGCCGGCGAACATCGTCATCATCTGGAGCATGGGTCCGCTCAGCACGAAGGTCTGTTCGAGGGTGCCGCTGCCGTCGCGCTGGACCTTGAGGAGCGTCTCGAACGTGAAGCAGCCCGTCAGGCAGAGCAGGGCCGCAAGCGCCAGCGCCGGGGGCAGGGCGCGGCGCAGCGGGGCGGGTCGATGGGCGGGAGCCGGCATGAGGGTCTCGGTTGGAGGAGCGTTCCGGGCGCAGGGCGCCCGCGGAGGCGGCGTGTTCACCGCGGCAAGGTACGAGGGCACGGGGCAGCGGCGCAACGGCTTGACCGGTACCGCGCCATCGGTTACCATGCAGGTAGGTCCCGCCGTCTCCAACGATGCCACTGCCGGAAGGATCTGGGCGCCGCCGGAAAAAATGCAGCCTCGCCCGGAGGGGCTGTAACGCAAGGGCTGCGCGGCGCCGTTATGCCGGTACCCCACGCCCGGCTCTTCCGTCGGCAGAAGGCTTCGGTGTGGTATTTGCGAGCACGGGAGGCCGGGAGCGGGCGGTACAGACGAAGCGCCGAATCCATGGAAAGGTTCGACAGACGCGGCGGCAGACGCGCAGGCGAGGACCTCGCCGGCGCGGCGCCCTCCGGCGTGGGCGGCTGGCGCCCGGAAGACTTCGACAAGGTGACCACCGAGGAGCTGGCCCAACTGGCCGCCGCCAACGTGCTCGAAAGCCAGGCCTACTTCGAACTCTGGCGCCGCACCCACCCGCTCGTCTCCGAGATCGTCCACCGGCGCCTGCGCGGGCAGGACGCCCGGCACACCGTCATCGCCTTTTTCTGCCACAAGCTGCCGCGCGTGCTGCACCGGTTTACCCCGCGCCTGCGCGGCTCCTTCGACGCCTGGCTGGCGACCGTCACGCGCAACTACCTCCACGACGAGTGGCGCCGGGGCCGGCATCGCCGTACCCGCCAGGTGCCCCTCGACGACGAGGCCACCTACGCCGCTGCGCGCGCCCGCGCCCTGGCCCAGCCGCCCCAGGTCGAGCGCAAGAGCGAGCAAGACCACCTGGTTTTCTTCCTGCACCAGATCATGAACCAGCTCCTCGGCAGCGAAGACCGCTACATCTTCCACGCGCGCTACTGGGACGATAAATCGATGAAGGAGATTGCGGCGGAACTGGGGCTTTCGGAGGAAAACGTGCGGGTCCGGCATTTTCGCGCCAAAAAACGCCTGCAAAAGATCTGCGTCATCTACCGGGAGGCGGGCATCCTCTGACGCCGCGCGCCTGTTGCTGAGAAGGAGGCCACCATGAGAGCGTTCGAACGAGCATGCACCGAGCCGGGCCGGTGGGACCGCGCCCCGAGCGCCGACGCGCCCGACGCCGAGATCCTCGCCTACCTCCGGCACTGCGACGCCTGCGCCTACCACGCCCGCAAGGCCCGGGACGAAGACCGGCCCTTCGACCGGCTCCTGCGTGCGGCCAGCCGCGACCTCGACGTGGCCGGTGCGGTCCGAAGCCCGAAGCGCCGGGACCGCGCGCCCCTGGCGCCGGGCCAACGCGCCGCCTTCGAGCGGCGGCTGACGCTGGCGTGCATCCTCGCCTTTGGCATCGTCGTGCTCTGGACCGGCTACGCCGTCTACGGGCCGGGTCGTCCGGCGGCGGGTTCCGCCGAGGCCGTCGTGGCCGAAGCGCCGCCGCCCGAAGGCCACCCGCCGCCTTTCTCCGGGCGGCTCGTCGACCTGCTGGCACAGCGCCGCGTGTACACCGCCCGCGTCATCAGTGACGCTTTCGACGGACAGGCCACCGGCAGCGGCGTGCGCTACGACAAGGCCCTGCCGACCGCCGCCGTGGCCGACCTGCCTTTCGGCGCCCGCCTGCGCGTCGTCAACCCCGTCAACGGCGCCTCGGTCGAAGTGACCGTGGTGGACCGGGGGCCGGCAGCGGGCCGGATCCATCTTTCCTCCGCCGCTGCCGCCGCCCTGCGCTTCGCCGGCAGGGCCGTGGTCATCGTGGAAGTGCTCTCGCGGCCCGAACTGCCCGTCCTCGGCCCTTGATGCGGGTTGGGAGGGTGTGGCAGTGTGGGGGTGTGGGAGGTTGGGAGGGTGGAGGATCGAGGATGATCGTGCCGGCGTTCGGGTTGGTTTCAACCGCGTTGCGTACTTTCCCCCTGTTCGTTTTCGTCGTCTATCCATCGAGAGGTCGCCATGTTCGAGAGCCTGCCGGATCCTCGCTGCTATTGCCGTCCCCGCGCCTTCGCGGCCTGCCTGATTGCGTTGCTGCTCGTCCTCGGCCTGACGGGTTGCGGCGCGCGCGGCCCCGGCGTCGAAGTGACCGATTTCCAGCCGGACGGAGAGGTCGAGCGCGCCACCAACTTCACCATCGTTTTTTCGAAAGACGTCGTCGGCGACTCGCTCTTCAGCGTGCCGCCGGGCGAGGCGCCGGTCGTCTTCTCCCCGAAGATCCCCGGCCAGTTTCAGTGGATCGGGCCGGACCGGTTGCGCTTCTACCCGGACGTGAAGCTCGCCCCGGCCACGCGCTACACCGCCGAGGTGCTGCCGCGCGCGGTATCGCCCTACGGCCTCGTGCTCAAAGGCGAGCGCACGTTCACCTTCGAGACGCCCCGGCTCAGGCTCACCAGCGCCTACCTCACCTTCGAGTACAATCCGGCCACCAACAAAGAGGCCAAGCTGCTGGCGACGCTCGAATTCAACGAGCAGGTGGCGCCCGACGAGGTGCTGCGCAAGGTGGCTATCCGGTACGAGGACGGCCAGCGCATCCCGTTCCAGGTGACGATGCAGGGGCCGAGCGAGGTCGTCACGCTCGAAGCGCCCGCCGTGCGTCGCAACCAGGACGAGCGCAAGATCGAGCTGCACGTCGAGCAAGGACTCGTCGGGGTGGGGGGTAACCTGGGGCTGGCCGAGGCGTACACGCGCCCGGCCACGTTGCCGGGGCAGGAGAGCCTGAAGGTGGCGCAACTCTCCGCCGTGCGCGAGTCGGCCTCGAGCCAGTTCCTGAAGGTGCGGTTCAATCTGCCGGTGCCGGCCAGCGGCATCGGCGCGTTCGTCGCCATCGAGCCGGCGGTCGAAGTGCAGGCCGGCAGCACGCACGACTACCTTACCCTGCGCGGCCCCTTCGAGCCGGACCAGACCTACCAGGTGACGATCCGTCAGGGCTTGCCCGCCATCGACGGGACGAAGCTGGCGCAGGACTACCGCACCGCCGTCACCTTCCGCAGCGAGCCGATCCCGCCGCAGCTGGACTTCGTCGGCGACGGCTTCTACCTCAGCCGCCGGGGCGCCCTCAACCTCGGCCTCTCGACCGTCAACCTGGACAAAGTCACCGTCGAGATCGACAAGATCTACGCCAACAACCTGGTGCAGGTCTTGAACGCCTACAGCCTCGCCGAACCCGATGGTTATTATTACTGGAACGCCGAACTCGAGACGCTCGGCAGGCAGGTTTACCGCGAAGAGATGGTGGTGCCGGTCGAGGTCAATGAGGAGGTCGTCACGCCCATTCCGATAGCGCGTTACCTGGGCGAGCGGCGCACCGGCATCTTCAAAGTGACCGCCCGCAAGACGGACGAGCGCTGGGAGCAGGCCTCGCGCTGGGTGGTGGCGACCGACCTGGGTTTGATGGCCAAAGAAGCCGGCGAAGACCTCTGGATCTGGGTCAACTCGCTGACGACGCTCGGCGCGCTCGAAAACGTCGAGGTGACGCTCTACAGCCGCAACAACCAGCCGCTGGCGACGGCCCGCACCGGCGAGGACGGCGTGGCGGTCTTCAAAGACTACCTCGCCTTCCAGGACGAATTCGTGCCCTACGTGGTGACGGCCTCGCTCGGCGAGGATCTCTCGTTCATCGAGCTGACGCGGCGGCGCCTCGAAACGTCCGACTTCGACGTGGGCGGGCTGCCCTACCTCGAAAACGGCTTCGAAGCCTTCCTCTACAACGAGCGCGGTGTCTACCGGCCCGGTGAGAAGGCCCACCTGGGCGCCATCGTGCGCGGGCCGGGCGGCCTCGTGCCGCAACCCTTCCCCGTCCGCCTGCGCGTCACCGGCCCCGACGGCAAGCTCCTCGACGAGCAGCGCGCCCGCCTCAACGGGCAGGGCGGCGCCGCCTTCACCGTCGAAGCGCCCGACTATACGCTCACCGGGCGCTACACGGCGGCTCTGCTCGTGGGCGACAACCGCGAGATCGGGCGCACCGCCTTCAGCATCGAAGAGTTCGTCCCCGACCGCATGAAGGTGCGCCTGGAGACCGACCGCAAGGTCTACCGCCCCGGCGAGTTGGTCAAGATCGACGTCGAGGGCGTGACGCTCTTCGGGCCGCCGGCGGCCGGGCGGCGCGTGCAGGCCAAGGTCGAGATCGAGCCGTTGGCGTTCTCGCCGGAGGGCTACCGGACGTACGCCTTCGGCGACGCCGAGCGCGCCTTCAGCAAGGTGGAGGCGAGCCTCGACGAGACGACGCTCGACGACGAGGGTCGCGTTGGCTTCAGCTACACGATCCCCAACAACCTGCGCCCGCCCGCCGCGCTGCGGGCCGTCGTTGAGGCCACCGTGCTGGAGCCGGGCGGGCGCGGCGTGACGGCCTACAGCGGCGCCATCGTGCATCCCTACGCGACGTACGTGGGCCTGCGGCAGCGCAACGAGGGCTACGCCGAGCCGGGCAAAGCCTTCCCGGTGCAATTCGTCGTGCTCGATCCGGAGGGCCGGCCGGTGGCGGGGCGCGAGGTCCGGGTGTCGCTCTACCGGATCTACTGGAACAGCATCTGGCGCCGCCAGCCCGACGGGCGCTACCGCTACGTCTCGGAGAAAAACGAGACGCTCGAATCCCAGATGACCGTCGCTTCGAGCGCCGACGCCGGGTCGTTCAGCGTCACGCCGAAGGACTACGGCAGCTACCGGCTCGTGGCCGAGGACCCCGCCACGGGCGCCGCGACGGTGCTCTCGTTCTACAGCAGCGGCTGGGGCTACGCCGCCTGGGCGATGGACACGCCGGATCGCGTCGAACTCGAACTCGACAAAGCCCTCTACCGGCCCGGCGAGCGGGCGCAGGTGCTCGTGCGCGCGCCCTTCCCCGGCAAGCTGTTGCTGACGGTCGAGCGCGAGCAGATCTTCGACCATTTCGTGGTGATGATGGAGGAGAACACGGCGTCGGTCACGGTGCCGGTCTCCGGGCAGTACAAGCCCAACGTCTACGTCTCGGCGCACCTGATCCGCTCGACCGACGGCCTCGAGCGCGACGAGTCGGCGCGGGCCTTCGGCGTGGCGCCGCTGCAGGTCGATACCGGGCCGAACCGGCTGGCGGTGTCGCTGGAGGCGCCCAGGGAGATGCGCCCGCAGAACAAGCTCAAGGTGGATTTTCGCGTGCAGGGCGCCGCCGGGCGGCCTTTCGTGACCGTCGCCGCCGTCGATGAAGGCATCACGCAACTGACCGACTTCCGCACGCCCGATCCGCACGGCTACTTCTTCGGCAAGAAGCGGCTGGAGGTGCAGACGTACGACCTCTACGGCGTGCTTTTGCCGGAGGTAGCGCCGTCGGTGTCGTCGCCGGCGGGCGACGTGGAGGCGGCGCGGCGGCGCAGCGTCAACCCGGCGGCGGCGCGGCGCGTCAAGCCGGTGGCCTTCTGGTCCGGCCTCGTCGAGACCGACGCGCAGGGGCGCGGCAGCGTCACCTTCGACGTGCCGCAGTTCAACGGGACGGTGCGCCTGATGGCCGTGGCCTACGCCGGCGACCGCTTCGGCAACGCCGAGCAGCCGGTGCTCGTGCGCGATCCCATCGTGATGACGCCCACGCTGCCGCGCTTCCTGGGCAGCGGCGACGACTTCAGGGTGCCCGTGAGCGTCTTCAACGGCACCGGCAGCGACGCCGCCTTCGAAGTCCGCCTCGCCGCCGACGGC
>JBFGTT010000132.1:0-7884 GCA_041565995.1 Rhodothermales bacterium | reverse complement strand
ATCGGGTCGCTGCCTGCCTTTCTGAGCGACGTGGCGCGCATGCGCCTGCTCGAACGCCGCTCCTACGAAACCATCAGCCGCCACACGGGCAAACCCATGGCAACGCTGCGCACCTACGTCAACCGCGCCCTGGGCCAGTTGCGCTGCAACCCAGACCTGAAAACGCTGCGCGAAGAACTGCGCGACTGAAAACGCCCCGACGCAGGAGGCGACGCCTTCAGGCCGGGCGCGCTTCCGAGGGAGCGCCGCCGGGCCGGCAGGCCAGCACGCGGTCGAGCGCCAGGCGGAACCAGTAGGTATAGCGATCCGGACGCCGGGCTACGTCTCGCCGGAGCGCCTCGGGCCGCACCCACCGCCAGGCGGCCACCTCGGCGGCGTCCGGCACCGGGCTGCCGTCGAACAGGCCGACGAAGACGTGGTCGTATTCGTGCTCGCTCAGATCCCCGTCGAACCTCACCCGGTAGACGAACCCGAAGACGCGGCGCAGCTCGCAGTCAAACCCCATCTCCTCCTGCAAGCGCCGCCGCGCCGCCGCCGCCACCGCCTCGCCGGGCCGGGGATGGCTACAGCACGTGTTCGACCATAACCCGCCCGAATGATACTTGGCCGGATGCCGCTGCTGGAGCAAGAGGCTGCCTTCGGTGTTAAAGACGAAGACCGAAAAGGCCCGGTGCAGCGTGCCCTCCCGGTGCACGCGCAGCTTCTCTGCCACCCCGAGCGCCTCGTCCCGCTCGTTGACCAGAACGACGTACTCCTCCATAGATCAGACCTCGGTGCCGGATGAACGATTGGGAAGCGAGGGGGCGTGCGCCGTGGTACGCCGGAGGAGGAACGGAAGTTTTTTTACTTTTCAATAACGGTCATCGCGCGCCGGCGGCGGCAACGCCTTCCGGCGTAAGCGTTTGATTCTTGGAACCCTGCCAATCTTTCCACATCTTATCAACAGGCGTGGAAACTTTCCTTGCAAAACGGCTTTCCGGTGCTTTAATTGGTACCGGCCCGCGCGGCATGCCGCCCGCGCCCTCCTTCCGACGACTTCTTCCCGCCTGATCCATGTACCTGAGCAAGCTGGAACTGCACGGGTTTAAAAGCTTCGCCGCGCACACCGCGCTCGCTTTCGACGCCGGCATCACGGCCATCGTCGGGCCTAACGGGTGCGGCAAGTCCAACATCGTCGATGCCGTCCGCTGGGTCATCGGCGAGCAGCGCGCGCGCATCCTGCGCTCGGAGAAGATGGAAAACGTCATCTTCAACGGGACCTCGAAGCGCCGCCCGCTGGGCATGGCGGAGGTGCTGCTGACCATCGAAAACAACCGGGGCGTGCTGCCGATCGAGTACGCCGAAGTGACCCTCGGACGCAGGCTCTACCGCTCCGGCGAGTCGGAGTATCTGCTCAACGGCACCCCCTGCCGCCTCAAAGACATCGTCGATCTGTTCATGGACACCGGCATGGGCGCCGGGGCCTACTCGGTCATCGAGCTCAAGATGGTCGAGGAGATCCTCTCGGACCACGCCCCGGACCGGCGGCACCTTTTCGAAGAGGCGGCAGGCATCACCAAGTACAAACAGCGCCGCGCGCAGACCCTCCGCAAGCTCGACGGCACGCAGACCGACCTGACGCGTCTGCGCGACCTGACCGAGGAGATCGGGAAGCGCGTCAACAGCCTGAAACGGCAGGCGGCCAAGGCGGCGCGCTACCGGGAGCACCACGACCGCCTCCATCGCCTCGAACTGGCGCTGGCCCAGGTAGAACACGACCGCCTGACGGCGCAGCAGCACGTGCTACAGGCCGAGATGCGGCAACTCGCCGACGCCCTGGAGGAGCACACCGCCCGCCTGGCTACGGACGAGGCCCGGCTCGAAGCGCTGCGCAAGACCCTGATCGAGCGCGAAGCGCACCTCTCGGAGCACCAACAGCAACTCAACGAGCACCTCACCTCGGTGCGCGACCTGGAAGCCGACGCGCGCCTGGAGCAGGAACGCCTCGACGGCGCCGTCCGCGAGCAGGAACGCACCGCGCGGGAGCAGGAGGAAGCCCGGAAGCAACGCAGCACCCTGGAACGCTACGCCGAACACCTGGCCGGAGAGCTGGCCGAAGCCGAACCGCTGAAGGACGAGGCCGAACACGTGCTCCGGCAAGCGCAGGCCGCCCGCGACGAGGCGCGCGCCACCGCCCAGGCGCAACATGCCTCGCTGCAAGCACTCCGCGAACAGGAGCAGCGCGTGGCCGACGAGCGCGCGGAGCACCGGCGCCGCCTCGACCGCCTCACCAACCGCCTCGAACTGCTCGAACAGGAACGCACGAGAATCTTCGAACAGCTCGTCGAACTCGAAGAAGACATTCGGAAGCACGAAGCACTGGCGAAACAGGCCGGGCGCCGGCTCGAAGAAGCGAAGAAGGCGGTACGGGCTGCCGAAGCCGCCCGCGACGAGGCCGGGCGGGAGCACGACGCCTGGCTCCACCGGCTCGAAGAAGCCGCCGAAGCGCTCCGGCACGCCGAGCGGGAGCACGATGCCGCCGACGCCGAAACGCACCTGCTGCAAAGCCTCGTCTCCTCCTTCGACGAGTTCTCCGACGCGGTGCGGTTCCTGGCCGCCGACGCCGCCTGGACGCCCGCACCCTTGCAGACGGTAGCCGACCTGCTGGCCTGCGAACCCGCGCACCGGGTCGCCCTCGATGCGGCGCTGGGCGACCTGGCGGCCTGCATTGTCGTTCGGACCGAAGAGGAGGCCCGCCGCGCCGTCGCGCTGCTACGCGCGGAGCACAAAGGCCGGGCTACCTTCCTCGTGCTGGAACGACTCCCCGCAGAGGCGCCCCTCGACGACGCCGCGCCTGCTACCAACGGCGTCGCCGCCCGCCCGATGCGCACGCTCGTCCGGGTGAGCAATCCGGAGCACGAGCGGATGGCGGCCCTGCTGCTCCGCGACTGCTACCTCGTCGAGGCGCTGGACGAAGCGCGGGCCCTGGCCGAGACTCCGACCGCACGCTCGCGGTACGTCGCCGCCTCCGGCGAGTGGACCGACCGGCGCGGCCTGCTACACGCCGGCAGCGCGCCGGAAGATCGCTCGCCCGTGGCCACCCGCATAGGCCGCCGGGAGCAACTCGAAGCAGCCGCGGAGCACCTGGCGACGCTCAAGGCCGAACTCGAACGCCGCACCGCCGACGTCGAGGCACTACGCGCCGGCCTCGAAGCCCTCCCCCTCGAAGCGCACCGCCGTACCCTGGCCGAAGCCGAGCAGGCGCAGATCGCCGCCGACCGGGAGCACGCACGCGCGGCCTACGAACTGCAGACGCTCGAACGACGCCGCGCCGACCTGGCCGACCGCCTGACGGCCCTGGAGGCCGAGTCCGCCACGCTGCACGCCGACGTAGAACCGCTGGGCACCGCCGAGGCCGAAGCCGGGGAGCGCCTGGCCGCCCTCCGCGCCCGGGGAGAGGCCGCCGAAACCGCCTTCCTGGCCGCCGAAGCCGAGAGCCGCGCCGCCCAGGACCGCTTCGGCGAGGCCAGCGTGGCGGCGGTGGAGGCCCGCAATCGCCACGACAACCTCGAACGCGACCTCGCGCGCACCCGGCAGGAGGTCCAGGCGCTCGACCGACGTGCCGGCGAACGCAGCGCCCATCTCGAAACCCTTCAGCAAACCATCAAGGCGGCACGGCAAAAGCTGGCACTGCTGCAAACGCGCATCGACGACGTGCGCGCCCACCGCGACGGCCTCGAAACGGGCGTGGCGCGCGCCAAGACGGCGCTGCTGAAAACCCGCGCGGACATCGACGAGGTCGAGTTCCGGCTGCGCAAGCTGCGGCAGGCCCGCGAAGAGACCATCCGCGAGGAGAACACCCGCGCCGTGCGGCAGGCCGAGATCCAGACGCGCAAAGAGGACCTGCTGGCCGGCATCCGCGAAAACTACGACCGCGACCTGGCCGAAGACCCCGTCGAGATCGACGCCGACTTCGAGGAGCAGGCAGCCCGCGCCAGGGTGCAGGCGCTGCGCCGCAAGATCCAGACGCTCGGCAGCGTCAACGCGCTCGCGCTCGAAGAGTACGAGACCGAAAGGGAGCGCTTCGAGTTCATGCGTGCCCAGCAGGAGGATCTCGAAAAAGCCGAGGCGACGCTGCTCGAGACGATCCACGAGATTAACACCACGGCGGCGGCGCGCTTCAACGAAACCTTCGAAGCCATCCGCACCAGCTTCCGCGGCCTTTTCTCCGAACTCTTCGGGCAGGAAGCCACCGCCGACCTGATGCTGGCCGCCCCGGACGATCCCCTCGAATCGCCCATCGAGATCATGGCCAAGCCGCGCGGCAAACGGCCCGTGAGCATCGCGCAACTCTCCAGCGGCGAGAAGACGCTGACGGCTATCGCCCTGCTTTTTGCCATCTACCTGGTCAAGCCCAGCCCCTTCTGCATCCTCGACGAAGTAGACGCCCCGCTCGACGACGCCAACATCGACCGGTTCATGCGCCTGATCCGCCGCTTCGCTGCCGAGACGCAATTCATCCTCGTCACGCACAACAAGCGCACGATGGAGATGGCCGACCGGCTCTACGGCATCACGATGCAGGAGCAGGGCGTCTCCGGCCTCGTCGGCGTCCGTTTCGACGAAGCCCTGGCGATGGCCGAGTGAAAAGGACGCGCCCGATACGTGTCCGCGGCGGTTGCCGTGTAGGGATGCATAGCGTGGCGGCCGGCGGCGGAAAGCGCGTTCCCATCGTCTCGTCCCCCGCACCTGCCGTCGCCCTCCTGTAGCAGGAAATGCACGAACTATTTATCTTAAGAGGAACGCCGAGGAGTACGAAACTGGAAGGGTCTTAGAATCTCGCTTTTTCAGCGCGCTTCGGTCATTGCGCGGGCATGGAGAGGTTGACCGGTCGCATGGTACGTACGCTCATCATCGTGTTGGGGTACGGGGCGCTCTACGTCCTGTTTGCCACGCAGGCGGCCTTTTTCGAGGTGGCGCCGGGGGTGAGCCTGTGGGCGCCGCTGGCGGGTCTGAACCTGGCGCTGCTGGTGCTCTTCGGCCTGGCCTACCTGCCGACGGTGCTCGTGGCGACGCTGGCCGGCGGGCTGCTCGGCCCGCCGATGCCGCTGCTTTCGCTGCTGCTCTGGAGCCTCCTCGTGACGCTCGGCAACGGGGCGGCGGCGGCCTGGCTGCGCCGGCGGCAGCCCGCCGAACGACCCTGGGCGCTGCGCTTCGTGCAGCCGCTGGCAGTGGCGGCGCTGGCGCTGCCCGCCGTGCTCAACCTGCTCTCGACGCTCACCTTCACGCTGACGGGGCGGCCCGGCTTCGGCTGGGATGCCTTCGCCGCGACGACCTTCTTCGGATGGCTCGGCGACGCGGTGGGCATCCTGACGCTGACGCCGCTGCTGCTGGTGGCCGTCGGGCCGTACGTGCCCGCCTGGGGCGACGAGCCGGCGGCGGCCAAGGGCCTGCTGCCCGCGCCCGGCGGCGGCGCCGTGCTCGAATTCCTGCTGGAGGTGGGCGGCATCGGGCTGGCGCTCTACCTGGCCTTCTTCCTGCCGGACACCAACGGCTTCCAGTACTACATCTGCCTGCTGCCGCTGCTGGCCATCGCCTGGCAACACGGCCTGCTGCGCGCCGTGCTGGGCATTTTCCTGATCAACGCGGGCACCGTCGTGATGCTGCACGGGCAGGGCGAGGCGGCCGCCGAAGAGATCCAGGTCTTCATGATGGTGCTGGCGCTGACGGGGCTGTTTCTGGGGGCGCTACGCGCCGACAACCGGCGCCGCCTGGCCCTGCTGCACGAGGCCCACGCCGCGCTCGAAGCGCAAGAGGCCGCCCTCGCCGCCGCGCTGGCCGAGGTCCGGCACAGCCTTGCGGCGCAGACCGAAGAGCGCCGGCGCGTCGAGACTACGCTGCAAGCCTCCGTCGATGCCTTGAAAGCTAGCCGCGACGAACTGGCCGCCACGACCGAGCAGCAGGCCCGCCTCAACGAAAAACTGCGCGCCTCCGAGCAGCAACTCAAAGAACTCAACGCGCGCAAAGACAAGTTCTTCTCCATCGTCTCGCACGACGTACGCAACCTGCTCGTCTCGGCCATCGGCTTCTCGAAACTGCTCATCAGCGACGCCGAGACACTCCCGCGCGAGATGATCAAGGAGTTCGCCTCGCACGTCCACAGCTCCACCACCAACACGTACGATCTGCTGGAAAACCTGCTCACCTGGGCGCGCATGCAGACCGGGCGCATGTATTACCAGAAGTCCTGGCACGGCGTCGACGAGTTGATCCAGAACAACATCGCCATGCTGCAAGACAACGCCTCCCGCAAAGGCATCCGGCTCGAAAAACACGCCGACCGCGACGCGCAGGTCTACGCCGACCGCAACATGATCAACTCGGTGCTGCAAAACCTGATCTCCAACGCCATCAAGTTCACCGAGCGCGGCGGGCGCGTGACGGTCTCCTCGCGCGCCTACAACAACACGGTCGAGATCGCCGTCTCGGACACCGGCGTGGGCATCAGCCCGGACAACGTCAAGAAGCTCTTCCGCATCGACATGCACCACTCCTCCGAGGGCACCGAAGAGGAAGAGGGCACGGGCCTGGGCCTGGTACTCTGCAAAGAGATGATCGAAAAGCACGAGGGCCGCATCTGGGTCGAGAGCGAAGTCGGCAAAGGCTCCACGTTCCGCTTCACGCTGCCCTGCGCCACCGAGGCCGCCGAGGAGGAATGAGGCCCGGCCTTCTTATCCCACCGCGACGAGTTCGACGTCGAAGATGAGCGTCTGGCCGGCCAGCGGGTGGTTGGCGTCGAGCGTGACCGAGGCGCCCGTAACGCGCTGGACGACGACCGGGATCTGGCGGCCGTCTTCGAGGGTGAGTTGCAGTTCGAGGCCCACCTGCGGGTTCAACTCCGGCGGCACCTGATCGTAAGGCACCTCCACGACGAGGTCGTCGCGGCGCTCGCCGTAGGCCTCGTCCGGCGGGATCGTCGTCGAGCGCGTCTGCCCCGGCTCCAGCCCCAACACGGCTTCCTCAAAGCCCGAGATGACCTGCCCGGCGCCGAGCGTGAAGCCCAGCGGTGCGCCGCCCCGCGACGAGTCGAACACCGTCCCGTCTTCGAGTTTGCCGGTGTAGTGAACCTGCACGGTGTCGCCTGTCTGCGCCTGTGCCACGGTGCGCCTCCGAAAATGTTAAAACGAGGGGGAACGCGCCTGCAACGTCCCATGCAGGCGCAGGTTCGTGCCGGCGGGTATTTTCACGCAGGTGGCGCCGTGTGCGCACCCGGCCATCAAGACGACGGACGATAGACGGCGGACGACCGAGCCTGCTAAGCCTGCCCCGGACCTGATCCGGGGACGGACGATCCCCCTGTGGCCCCGCCTCGTTCGTCCTTCGTCCGTCGTCCTTCGAAGCCACCGAGCAGGCCGCACAACGTGAGTTATTTTACCCCCCCTTCCGCCTCGTCGGGCACGAAGGCGTCGGCTTCGATTTCGACGAGCATGCGCGGGTCGATCAAGCGGGCCACCTGCACCATGCTTGTGGCCGGGCGGATGGCCCCGAAGACCTCGCCGTGCGCCCGCCCGACGGCCTGCCAGTGCGCCGCGATGTCGAGCACGTAGATGCGCGTGCGGACGACGTGTCGGAGGCCCGCCCCCGCCGCTTCGAGCGCCGCCGCGATGTTCGCCAGCGCCTGACGGGCCTGCCCGTAGGCGTCGCCTACGCCGACGAGGCGCCCCTCGGCGTCCGTCGCCGTCGTGCCCGAGACGTGCACGTGCGGGCCGACGCGCACCGCCCGCGCATAGCCCACCAACGGCTCCCATTTCGTGTCGGTCGATACGAGGTGGCGCTGCATAGGCCCGTGGCGCGCTTTTTCCGGAAGGAGGAGAGGACGGGGACGAAGATACGGACGGGCCGGCT
>JBFGTT010000131.1:0-7939 GCA_041565995.1 Rhodothermales bacterium | reverse complement strand
GTTCAGGTACGCGACGACCTCTTCGGGCAGGCGGTTTTCGGCGTAGGTCGTAAACCCCCGGATGTCCAGGAACAGGAGGCAGACGTACTGGCGCCGGCTGGCGAACTCGGTGCCCGTCTTGAGCAATTCCTCGACGATGGCCGGCGAGACGTGCTGGCCGAAGACGCCGAGCACGCGGTTGCGCTCCTCCAGCAGCCGGGTGCTCTCGATGACCTGGGCCGATTGCGAGGCGATGATGAAGAGCAGCCGCTCGTCCTCCCTCGTAAAACCCGTCTCGCCGTGCTTGTTGTAGAGGGTCAGGATGCCGATGACCGTGGACCGAATCATCAGCGGGACGCACAGCAGCGAGCGGATCGAGGGATCCCACCGGGCGCCCCGAAATCGCTCGTCCTGCTGCGGGTCGTTGATCAGCAGAGGCCGCTTGTACTTGAGCAACCAGCCGAGGACGGCCTCGTCCGGGCGTAGCGTCTGATCCGTGCTGGTGGTCAGCCGGGTGCGGATGAGCGTTTGCATGGGCGCCGAGCCGGCCTCGTTGATGAGCGTGATGACGCCCTGCGACGCGCCGACGAGGCGCAGCGTGCGGCGGATCAGCGTCCGCATGATCTCCTCAAGGTCGCGCGCGGCCCCGACCTCCCGCGCCAGCTCGTTGAGGGCGGAGAGCTGTTTGACGGACTGGCGCAGGCTTTGCAGTTCTCGATGCAGCGCCGAGGCTTCGGCGGCGCCGCCGGCAGGAGGATCCATGAGCGTCGTCAGAGGCCGGGTTCGAAGCCGGGCAGGTCGTTCGAAGAACGGAGGAGGGCGGTGGTCTCGGCCAGTTTGAGGGCCAGGACCTTGCTCAGATTCAGCAGCACCTGGGCCGCCGTGTGCGAAGGCGTCTCGACGAACTGGCGGAACTTTTGCTCGTCCAGACTCAGCACCCGCGCGCCCTCGGCGCCGGCGTAGACGTCGGCGGTGCGCCGACGGGCCAGCAGGAAGGCCAGCTCGCCCACCACGTCTCCGGGCGTCTTGACCCCGATCAGGTGGTCTTCGCTGCGCACCTCCAGCGAGCCGGAGAGCACCACGAAGACGGTGCGCGCCGGCTGCCCCTGCCGGATGATGCGGTCGCCGGGGGCGCAGTCGATGACGTGCCCGCGCGCCGCGACGGCCTGCACCTCGTCCTCGCTGAGGCCGTCGAAGAGCCGCGCGGTGCTCGCGGCGCGCTCGTTGAGCAGCCCGTAGATGTCGCTCCAGTGATCCGCCGCCTCCTCGGCCTTCGTGCTGCGGACGGCGGCGGTGCCCAGCCGCGCGAGGATCCGGCGCGTGGTCTCGGCGTCTTCGGGCCGCTGCGCCATCACCGCCCGCAGCGGCGAACGAATGCGCTGCAAGTAGTCCAGATCTCCCATAATGAAGGCCAGCGGCACCATGATGCCGAATTCGGGGTCGTTGTAGACCGGGCAGTCGTAGCTGCGAAAACCGAGGCGGCTGTAGAGGTTGATCAGGTGAGGCTGGCAATCGCACAGGGCGATCTCGGCGCCCTCGGCCATCGTGATGCGCGCCGCTTCGCTGATCATGTGAAAAGGCAGCGGCGTGCCCCGAACGTCCTTTCTGACCATAAAGCGGGTCAGCACGACCATCTGCGCGTCGGAGACGACGGGACGGAACCGGTCGAGGCCGTAGGTGAGGACGAACTCGTCGGAAAACGGCGCGTCGGCGCCGAAGTTGAGCCGGAGCGTCCCGATGACGGCGTCGTCGGCGGTGGCGTACATCAGCCGGGCGGTGGCGTCGTGCGGGTCGATGAACCGGCGCCGCTCGTGGTCGGCCACGGCGCCGAAGATGCCCATTTCCTCGACGTAGATCTCGTAGCGCAGCCTGTAGAGGGCCTCGCGTTCGGCGTCGGTGGATGCCATCTTGAGTTCGGTCTGCATGCAGGCTCCTCCTCATTAGTGAGGGCCGTCTTAGCCAGGCACGCCACACGGCAGGGCTTCATGCTTTGCCTGGAATAATATAGGATCCATTATGGGAAGATTCCCCATTCGCAAACGGGGATCCCACCCATTGGCGTGCCGTGCGGCGTTTTGTACTTTCGAGATGGGCGCGTGCGTCCCTCCGGGACAAAAAAAGCCCGGACGGCCCGCGCGGGACCGTCCGGGAAAGCGTGCGCTAGGGAGGATTCGAACCCCCGGCCTTTGGAACCGGAATCCAACGCTCTATCCAACTGAGCTACTAGCGCAGATCGGGCTGATAAGATAGCCATACGACGGGGCCGTCGTCAAGTTCGCGGCGGCTGCGCGCACTTTGAATGAATTGTTCAGGGTCGGCGCGGGGCCTCCTCACCCCTGTTTTGCAGGGCCGCTTGCTGGACTTTACGGGAGGCTTTGTCGTATGATATAAGTTGACAAGGAACCCTGCACGGGCGCTTGTGCGCGACCCACGGGCCGGGCCGCCCCGCGCACAGTACCCCACCGGCATGAGTGACCTGAACCTGGTCGAGCGCTTCAAGATAGACCCCGAGGCGGCCTATCGAGAACTGCTGGAGCAGTACACCCCGGTCCTGCTTCGGATGATTCGTTGCATCATGAAGAAGGATGCCGACGAGGTGATGGAGGTCTACACCGGGATCTGCGAGCGACTCTGCGCCCACGACTACCAGGCCCTGCGGCGGTTCCGTTCCGACGGCGAGTTGACGCCCTGGCTCAGCGTGGTCGTGGCCAACGCCTGCCGGGATCGGTTTCGCAAGCGGAAAGCCTCGTCGGTGCCGCAGTCGGTCCTTGCACAACTCGACGACCGCGAGCGCCTGGTCTTCAAGTATCACTACCAGGAGCATTTGCCGCACGAGGACATCGCCGAAATCATCAGCCGGCGGCACCGCGTTCCGTACACGGCCCTCGAAGTCGTCCGGGCCATCGCCAAGATCAACGACCTGCTCTCGACGCGCAAGCGGTGGCTGCTGCTGAGCGCGCTGAGCGTCAACCGGCCCCCCCTTTCCATCGAAGAACTGGGCGAGAGCGGCTACGAGCCCTCGGTCGAAGACGACGCGGCGGCCTTCGAAGAAGCCATGCAGCACCGGGCACAGGTAGACCGCCTCACCGACGCGCTCCACCAGCTCGACCCCGAAGATCAACTCCTGGTGTTGCTCCGCTTCGAGCACGACCGGTCGGCCCCGCAGATCGCCAAGATCATGCATTTCGACGACCACAAATACGTCTACACGCGCCTGCGGACCGTGGTGAAACGGCTGCGGCGCTTCATGGGGCTGGAATAAGACCACATCGGCGAGCCGCGTAGGACGAGGCGGCGTGAACCGCAGGCGGGGCGGGGCGTAAGCTACCGTCCCTTTTTTCGTGCAACGCCGGCCCGGCCCGGTCCCTTCGCCTATGCCCGACGCCTCATCGCCCGCCTACGCCGCGCTGCCGGATGCGTGGGAGCCGTCGCCACCGATCCCGCTCGACGGCGTGCTCGAACGCCATCGGTTCGGGCCGCTGCTGACGGCCTTTTTCGCCCTGGTGGCCGGCCTGCTGTTGTTTCAGGGCCTCAGCGCGGTGGCCGTCGTGGTGCTGCTGGCGCTACGCGGGGTAGACCTGGCCGGGATGATGGCGGACCTGCCGGCGGTGCTGGAGCAGCACGCGGACCTCTTCATCACGGCCAACACCATCGGGCAGGCGCTGGGGCTGGCGGTGCCGAGCTTTTTGCTGGCGCGGCTGCACGCCCGGCGGGCGACGGCGTTTCTGCGCCTGCGCACCCCCGACGCGCTGATGCTGGTGCTGGCCGTCGTCGGGCTGCTGGCGCTGACGCCGGTGGTGCAGTGGGCCGGCACGCTCAACGAGGCGCTGCCGCTGCCGGAGGCGCTGCGCGAGTGGGATCGGATGCAGATGGAGCTGGTCGAGAAGGTGCTGCTGGGCCGCTTCAGCATGACCTTCAGCCTGGTGATGCTGGCGCTGACGCCTGCGCTGTGCGAGGAACTGCTCTTCCGGGGGTACGTGCAGCGACAGGCCGAGCGCGGCCTGGGCGCCGCCGGCGGGATCCTCGCCTCGGGCCTCATCTTCGGCCTCTATCACCTGCGCCTGACGCAACTCTTGCCGCTGTCGCTGCTGGGCCTCTACCTGGCCTTTCTGGCCTGGCGCACGGGAAGCCTCTGGGTGCCCGTCGCGGTTCACTTCTTCAACAATGCCTTTGCCGTGGCCGCCGCCGCTTACGTGTCGAATCGGCCTGATCTTGACATTTCCTCGCTCGAACAACTCGACGTGCCCTGGTATATTGCCCTCGGCGGGCTGGCCCTCTTCGCAGTGGTCGGCCTCGCCATGCGACGCCGGGCACGGTTGCTGCTGGCCCCACGGCGCGCGCCCGACCTCGCCTGACCTAACCCGGCCTACCCCAATGGACGCACAAACCTACCAAGACTGGATCGTCATCTTTACCTCCGGCACCGACTACGAAGCCGACCTGGTGCGCGACCGCCTCGACGACGCGGGCATCCCGGCGGTCGTCCTGACGCAGCGCGACCACGCCTTCAACCTGACCCTGGGCGACCTGGCACAGGTGCGGGTGCTGGTGCCGCCGGCGCACGCCGAAGCCGCCACGGCCCTCCTCGAAAGCCCGCCCTTCTCCGACGCCGATCTCGAACAGGCCGCCCTCGCGGCCCTGCCCGCCCCCGACGCGCACGACGAAGAGACCGAGGCCCTGCTCGACTCCGGCATCGAAACCATCCACCTGTCGGTACCCGACGAGGAGGACGAGGAGGATGGTGTTTGAGGGTTCAAGTGTTCGGGTGTTAAAGTGCTTCCAGGTCGACCAACGCAAACACGTTAACACCCAAACACGTTAGCACTTTGTCGAACGCGCTGCTTCGCATCCTCACCGCCCTCGTCGGCGTGCCGCTCCTGCTGGGGCTGGCGTACCTGGGCGGATGGCCGTTCGGCCTGCTGGTGCTGGCGATCTGCCTGCTGGCGCAGTACGAACTCTACGCCATGATGCAACGGGCCGGCGTGCAGCCGTTCAAGACGGCGGGCCTGCTCATCGGCGCACTGGCGGCGTTGCGTGGGCTGGCGCCTCCGGCGATGCCCCTGGCGCTGGCCGCCGCAATCGGCGTACTGGCCTACAGCCCGTTCTCCCGCACCGAAAAGCCCATCGAGTGCCTCGGCGGGACCTTCCTGGGCGTGCTCTACCCGACGGCGCTGCTGGCCTTCCTGACGGACCTGCGCCTGGCGCGCGGGCCGGACGTGGGCGACGCCGAAGCCTTCTACCTGACGCTGGCGGTGTTCCTGCTCATCTGGGCGACCGACATCACGGCCTACTACGTCGGCAAGAGCCTCGGCAGGCACCCGCTGGCCCCGGCCATCTCGCCCAAGAAGACCTGGGAGGGGGCCGTCGGCGGAGCGGTGGGCGCGGTGCTGGCGGCGGTGGCGCTCAAGCTGACGCTGCTGGCGTTCCTGGCCTGGCCGCACGTGGGGGTGCTGGCGCTGCTCTGCGGCGTCGTCAGCCAGGTGGGCGACCTGGCCGAGAGCCGGCTCAAGCGGTCCGTCGGGGTGAAGGATTCGGGGGCGCTGCTGCCCGGCCACGGCGGCCTGCTCGACCGCTTCGACGCCATGATCCTGGCCGTGCCGCTGGTCTATCTCTACCTCCGGTACGTCGCCGGCCTCTTCGGCTGAGCGGGCGGTCCGGGCGGGGAGGAACGATGTCGCCGGGGGGCTGTATAATCGCCCTACAGCATAAATCGCGTCGGAACCGGAGCTTAAGAGGGCACTCAAGATGGGCCTTTTTATCCCGAGCCGAAAGGCGGCACCTCGCAAGTTCAGCTACGTGCCGCGCTATTATGACCCTACCAAAGATGAGAGCCTGAAGCGGCGGATTCGCATCCGAAGCCGGGCACGGCGCCGGCGTAGCCCGGTGGGCCTGCTCTACTTCATCGCCCTGCTGCTCTTCGCCCTCTACATCTACCAGGCGCTGGGCTAGGCGCCCCCACCGTCGCAGAGCCTCGCTGGAAAGTTAACCGGGAAAAGCGTGTCTGAAGTTGAGGTCGATCCGGATCGGATCATTCAAGTGATGCCGGAGACCCTGGCCAACAAGATTGCGGCCGGGGAAGTGGTGCAGCGGCCTGCCTCGGCGGCCAAAGAACTCATCGAAAACGCCATCGACGCCGGCGCCGACCAGGTGACGCTCGTGCTCAAAGCCGCCGGCAGCGACCTGATCCAGGTCATCGACGACGGTTGCGGGATGAGCGTCGAGGACGCCCTCCACTGCTTCCAGCGCCACGCCACCAGCAAGATCCGCACCATCGAAGACCTCGAACGCATCCAGACGCTCGGCTTCCGGGGCGAGGCGCTGGCCTCTATCTCGGCGGTGGCGCAGGTCGAACTACGCACCCGGCGCGTGCAGGACGAAGCCGGCTTCCTGGTCCGCATCGACGGCGGCGCCGTCGTGGCGACCGAGCCGTGCGCCACGCCCGCCGGCACCTCGCTGGCCGTGCGCAACCTGTTCTACAACGTCCCGGCCCGCCGCAACTTCCTCAAGACGCCGGCCACCGAGTTCAAACACCTCGTCGAGACGTTCCAGTTTCTGGCCCTGGCCAACCCCTCGATTGCCTTCACGCTCCTGCACGACGACAACGAGGTCTACCGCCTGGCCGCCGCGCGGGCGGCAGACCCCTTCGAGGCGCTGCGCCAGCGCATCGGCGACCTGCTGGGCAAGGAGCACGCCGAAAGCCTGGTGCCCGTCGAGGAGACGACGAGCTACCTCTCGGCGGCGGGCTTCGTCAGCCAGCCCGAGTTCAACCGGCGCAGCCGGGGCGAGCAGTTCCTCTTCGTCAACGGGCGCTTCGTCAAAAACCGCTCGCTCGAACACGCCATCCTGCACGCCTACGAGGGCCTCCTGCCCGACGGCGCCTTCCCCTTCTTCGCCCTCTTCCTGCGCCTCGACCCGCGCCACGTCGACGTCAACGTGCACCCGACGAAGGCGGAGATCAAGTTCGACGACGAGCGCGGCATCTACGGCTTCCTCAAGGCCGTCGTGCGCAAAGCCCTCGGCACGGCCAGCCTGACTCCGCAACTCGACGACGCCCCGCCCCGGCACGCCGACCGGCCCGCTTTCGAGGCGCCGGCGGGCGGGCCGCGTCCGTTCACGGCGGCAGGCCGCGCCGGAGAGGACGCCCCGGCGATGCCGCGCGGCTCCGCCGCGCCGCCGACCTCCACCGCCGGGCAGCCGCGCGGGCCCTGGCAGCCACCCGGCGCGCTCTCAGAACAACTCTACGCCCCGACGCCCGCCGAAGAGGCCGAACGCACCCTCGCCTCCGGCGCGATGGCCCAGGACGCCGACGAACGACCCGACCGCGACGAGGGAGAGCCGCTGTTGTGGCAGTTGCACAACCGCTACGTGCTCACCCAGATCCGCTCCGGCCTGATGATCCTCGACCAGCACGCCGCCCACGAACGCATCCTCTACGAACGCGCCCTCCAGAGCATGCAAAGCGGCTTCGGCATGTCGCAACAACTGCTCTTCCCCCACACACTCGATTTCAACCCCGCCGACTTCGAACTGCTCCAGGAACTCCTGCCCGACCTGCGCTCGCTCGGCTTCGACATCGAACGCTTCAGCGGGCGCTCGGCGGTGGTGCGCGGCGTCCCCGCCGACATCCGCCCCGGCGACGAACGGCGCATCCTCGACGACATCCTCCAGCAGTACAAATCCTACCAGAGCGACTTGCAGATCAAGGGGCGCGAAAACCTCGCCAAGAGCATCGCCCACCGCAGCGCCATCCAGTCGGGCGCCAGGCTCTCGGCCAAGGAGATGCGCACGCTCATCGACCAGCTTTTCCTCTGCGAGATGCCCTACGCCTCGCCCCACGGCCGCCCCACGATCATCAAAATCTCTATCGAAGAACTCGACAAGCGCTTCGGACGCAGCGGGGGGTAGTACCCCTCATCGCGTCTGCCCGGAAGCGTCGCGGCGGCGCTGGGAAGTGCCTTCG
>JBFGTT010000130.1:0-7956 GCA_041565995.1 Rhodothermales bacterium | reverse complement strand
CGGTCGCGGGGCGGCCCTCCGACGACGAGGGCGTCGACGTAGCTGTAGAGCCAGACGCCGGCGGCGGCCAGCAGCAGCGCGTTGCGCGCCCGGTGCCACCGGTTGAACGGGCCGTAGCGGTCGAGCGCCTCGTCGGGGTTGGCGGCGGCGGCGTAGTCTTTCCGGGTCTGTTCGCGGAGCAGGTGGGCGGCCAGCGTCCCGGCGGTGGCGGCGCCCCAGAGGCCCAGCAGCAGCCGCCCCTTGGTGCGTTCGCCCTTGTGGAGTTGCCCCCAGCCCGGCAGCACCATCGAGCGCAGCGCCGCCCCCGAGCGCCGGTCTTCGACGATGACGTAGCGCACGGCGGCGGGGCTGCCGTCGTCCGGCCCTGCCGCAAGGGTCAGTTCGCCCCGGACCTCGTCGAAGAAATCGAGGATCTTGGGCGAGACCAGCAGCGAGTCGAGGTGCAGCGAGGGGTGCAGGCTCAGCGCGGTGGTGAACTGGTTGCGGGCCTGCTGCGGCTGGTTTTGCGAGAAGGCGATCAGGCCCAGGACGGCGTGGATCTCGGCCAGTTCCTGCCGCGAATAGCGGTCGTAGCGCTCGAGCGCCACGCGCGCCGAGTCGGCGGCTCGCGCGTAGTCGAGTTGTTGATAGGCTTGCCAGATGGCCTCCAGGCGCGGCCCTGCGCTCGGCTGGGCGAGGGCGGGCCGCGCGCCGCAGACCAGCGCGAGGGCAACCGGCACAATACGCAGCAACGTTCTCATGCGTCAGTGGACGAGGGCCATCACGTTACGAGCCACGAAATGGCCTTGCTGGAGGCGGTAGACATAGATGCCGCTGCCCAGGGGCGCCCCGCCGTGCCCGGCGCCGTCCCACGTCACCCGGTGCTCGCCTGCCGGGAGCACGCCGTCGACGAGGGTAGCCACGCGGCGGCCCTGCACGTCGTAGACGGCCAGCAGGACGCGGCGGGCTGCCCCGCGCGCCGACACCGAAAAGGCGATGGTGGTGCTGAGACGGAACGGGTTGGGATAGTTCTGCGCCAGGCGAAAGTCCGGCGGCGCGGGCGGCTGATCGAGCGCCGTGCGCAGGTCCCCGAAGGCTTCCACCGAGTCGAGCACTTTGCCGCTGGCGCTGCGCCCTCCGACGACGTAGACCACCCCGTCGACGGCGGCGGCGGCGGCGCCCTCGCGCGCGACGTTGAGCGGCGGCATTGACCGCCACTGCGGCGCGCCGGGCACGAGCATCTGCACCGTGGCGAGCACCTGGTCGCCGGCGTCGCGCCCTCCGGCCACGTAGAGCGTGTCGTGGACGGCGGCGGCGGCCAGGCTCCCGCGCGAGACGGGCAGCGGCGGCAGAAAGTCGAAGCTGCCGTCGGGGCGCAGCCGCTGGACCAGGTCGAGCGGCCCGAAGCGGCTGAACCCGCCGATGAAGAGCACCGAGTCGCCCACCTGCACCGCCGCGAAGGAAGCGCGCGGGACGCCCAGCAGCCCGGCGTCGGCGTGCTTGCCTGCGGCGCGTCCGCCGCCCTGCGCGCATTTGGCCGATTCCACCTCGCTGTCGCGGTCGTCGTCGATGCGGAAGGTGGCGTGGTCGTCGAAGGCGGGTTGCCCGAGGCGGACGACGTAGAGGCGGTAGCGTCCGTCGCCCCGGTTGCCGGTGCCGGGCGCCGCGTCCGCCGCCGTGACGGTCACCGGCTGGCCGTTGTTGAAGGCGTCGAGGTTCCAGTCGGGCGGGTTGGTGGGGTCGTTGGCGCCGGCGTCGGTGTAGGTGAAGAAGACCTGCGCCCAGTCTACCGGGGTCGCCGGATCGTCTTTCACGCGGACGTAGTCGCGGACGTTGAAGGTGTCGCCGGTGTTGAGGTCGATGTCGGCCTGGCAGAATTCCAGTTCGCCGAGGCCGTCGTCGCCGCGATCCCGGATGCGGATGCGCGTGGCGAAGAGCACGTCCATCGCGTCGCGCTCGCCTCGGACCTCGACCGTCATCCCCACGGCCAGATCCCCGAACGGGATCGGGTCGCCGTCTTCGTCGAGCACCTCCGTCGCGGCGGTCACGAGGAAGCGCACGCCGTCCACCGTAATGCTGGTGGCGTCGAGGGCTTCAATCGTGCCGGTCAGTTCGACTTCTTCGCCGCCGGGTTGATCGTTCTGGCCGTCGAACTCGACCCATTGCTCCTGCGCCGGATCGTAGAAGGCGATGCTGTCGAGGATTTCCTCTTTCCCGTTCGAGCCGCCGGCGACGTAGATCTTGTCGTTCCGGACGGTGGCGACGAGGCCTTCGCGTTCCTCCTCCATGTCCTCGAAGGACGCCCACCGGTCCTCGGCGGGATCGTAAAACTCGACGGCGTCGAGCACCTGACCGTCGCGGTCGCGCCCGCCGAGCACGTAGATCCGCCCCTGCAGGGCCACGGCGGCGGCGTTGACGCGGGCCGTGCGCAGCGGCGGCAGCACGTCCCAGCGGTTGGTCTTCGGGTCGTAGCGCGTCGCCAGGTCGAGGACGTTGCCGAGGCCGTCGCGCCCGCCGAGCACGTAGATGTGTCCGTCGAGCACGGCGGCGGCCAGGCCGGTCCTCGGCGTCTGCAGCGGCGCGCGAAACGCCCACTGGGCGGGCTGGGCCGCCGCCGTCAGCAGCGGGCAGCCGACCAGCAGCAGCAAGAGCCATCGGAGGTACTTCATGCGGAATGCGGGCATCACCCTGTGCAAATTATGCTCGGTGCGGGGCCGAAAACGACCTCATCCGGGAAGTATGGCAAGCGGCGTTCCAATCGGCGCAAGCTTCGCGTGTTCGGGTGAACAACGCTAACACCTCAACACCTTAACCCTCCTGAGCCGATTTGCCTCAGCGTGGCCTCAGCAGCGCGTTCAGGTTGAAGCGAAGCAGGCGTTCTTCGCCGGCCCGGACGGTGAAGGTGGTGTCCCAGGCGCCGAGCGCGGGATGCCGCAGGCGCAGCGTGTGTGGGCCGGGCCGCAGAATCAGCGGATGCCGTTGCGGCGGCACCGTATCCCAGAACGCCCCGTCCACGAGCACGTCGGCCCAGGGGCTGACCTGGAGCGAGAAGCGGCCCACGAGGCTCCACAGCGAGACGTTTACCGGCCGGTCTTCGCCCGCGCCGATCTCCACCCGGCGCGTGTGGGTGGGGAAGAGCGGGTTCTTCAGCGTCACGCGGTACGCGGCGGCGGGTAGCGGCTGGCGCAGCGGCGTCCGGCCCACCGAGTCGCCATCGACGAACACGTCGGCCCAGGGCTGCGCGTCTACGAGGAGCGTGCCCGTCCCGCCCGGTTCCGCCGCCACGGCGGCGCCCGAGTCGGCCTGCGCCGGGGCGGGCGTTGGCTCGGGCAGGTCTTGCAGGGCCGGCGGGGCGGCTTCGGGCTTATCCTGGCGGACCGTCTGGGCGCGTTCTGCGGCGACGGCCGCCTCGGGTTCGGTCTGCGGCGGCGCCGTTTGCGGGGCGTCGTCGGCCACCTGCTGGGGCGGCACGTCGAGCGCCTCGGGCGCGGGGGGCGGGGCTGCGCGTTGTGCGCCGCCTTGCAGCAGCACGCCGCCGGCCACGGCGCCGGCCAGCAGCACCGCCAGGGCCAGGCCCAGGGCGTAACGCACGCGACGGCGGCGGGCGGGCCGCCGCGGCGACGCCGGGTATCTTTCGGGCGGAGCGGCGGCGCCCGGCGTTTTTTGGGCGGCACGGCGGTAGGCGTCCGGATCCTCCAGGTAGGCACGTAGCGCAGCGGCGCCGGCGGTGAACCCGCAGGCGTCCCGGACCGCCTCCAGGTCGGCCACGAGCGTTCCGGCGTCGGCGTAGCGGGCGGCGGGATCCCTGGCCAGCAGGCGCGCGCAGATCTGCCGCAGCGCTTCCGGCACGTCGGCGAAGCGTTGGAGGTCGGGCAGCGGGTCGTGGTGCAGCACGGCGTCGAGCAGCGCGCCCGTCTCGGCGCCTGCGAAGGCCGGGCGGCCCGCCAGCATCTCGAAGAACGTCGCGCCGAGCGAGAACAGGTCGGCGGCGGGGGCCGGGGGCGCGCCGCGCACCTGTTCGGGCGCCAGGTAGCCGGGCGTGCCGCGCACCTCCGGGGCGGCGTCGTCCTCGACGAGCGAGGCCATGCCGAAGTCGGTGAGCTTGACGCGGCCCTCGTGCGCGAGGAGGAGGTTGGCGGGTTTGAGGTCGCGGTGGAGGACGCCGCAGGCGTGGGCGGCGTGCAGGCCCCGTGCCGCCTCCAGCAGCACGAACGCGGCCAGTTCGACCGGCAGCGCTCCGGCTTCGAGGAGCCTGCGCAGATCGACGCCCTCGACGAACTCGGCGGCCAGGTAGGGCTGCCCGTCTTCGCGTCCGAAGGCGTAGACGGCCACCACGTTGGGATGCTGGACGCGCGCGATGAGCCGGGCCTCTTCCTCGAAGCGCCGGGCCAGGGCTTCGTCGTGGCCGACGGCGCCGCGCAGCACTTTCAGCAGCACGAACCGGTCGAGGGCGCGCTGGTAGCCTTTGTAGACCACCGTCGTCGGCCCGCGCGCCAGTTCGGCAAAGGGCTGGATGTCCGCTATGCGTCGGTGGACTCCCATTCTTTGAGCTTGTAGTGCAGCCAGCGCCGCGAGACGCCCAGCACGCGCGCCGTCTCCGAGACGTTGCCCTTGCAGTCGTCGAGGGTGCGCGTGACGAGGCGGCGTTCGGCTTCTTTGAGCGTGACGCCCGGTTCGAAGGGATCGGCGGTCTGCCGGTCGGGCAGGCGCAGGTCGGCCGGCTCGATGAAGTCGGCGCGGGTCAGCACGACGGCGCGCTCGACGGTGTTCTCGAGTTCGCGCACGTTGCCGGGCCAGGCGTAGCCGCGTAGCGCCTCGATGGCTTCGGGCGTAAAGCCTTTGATGTGGCTGCGGCTACGCACGGCGTACTTGTCGAGGAAGTGATGGGCCAGCAGCGGGACGTCGCTGCGGCGGTGGCGGAGCGGCGGCAGCGTGATCGAGATGGTGTTGAGCCGGTAGAAGAGATCCTCGCGGAAGGCTTTTTCGCGGACGAGTTCTTCGAGGGGCCTGTTGGTGGCCGAGAGGATGCGCACGTCCACCATCCGCACCTGGTTCTCGCCCACGCGCTTGATTTCGCCGGTTTGCAGCACGCGCAGCAGCGCCGTTTGCAGGCGCGGGCTGAGGTCGCCCACCTCGTCGAGGAAGACGGTGCCTTCGTGGGCGGCTTCGAAGAGGCCCGCCTTGTCGATCATCGCGCCGGTGAAGGCGCCCTTCTTGTGGCCGAAGAGTTCGCTCTCGAGCAGTTCGTCGGAGAGCGAGCCGCAGAAGATCGCCACGAACGGCCCGTCTTTGCGCTGGCCGTTGTAGTGGACGGCGCGGGCCACCAGTTCTTTGCCCGTGCCGCTTTCGCCCTCGATCAGCACCGTCGCGTCGGTGTCGAGCACGCGCGACATCGTCTCGAAGACCTCGCGCATGCGGGTGCTCTGGCCGATGATTTCGTCGAAGCCGTGGAGGCGCTTGATCTCGGTGCGCAGGCGGCGGTTCTCTTCGCGGAGGGCCTGGTAGAGCTGCGCGTTCTCGATGGCGACGGCGGCCTGGTTGGCGAAGGCTTCCAGAAACGGCAGGTTCTCGCGCGTGAAGCGTCCGCGCCGGGTGAGGCTGTCGAGGTAGATGGCGCCGATCTGCCGTTTTTTCAGGCGCAGCGGCACGCAGGCGATGGACTGGATCTGCTGGAGCACGATGCTCTCGGCGCCGCCGAAGCGTTCGTCTTCGAGGGCTTCGTAGATGAGCACCGGCTCGCCCCGGCGCAGCACGTCGTAGACGACGCTGGTCGAGAGGCGCACCAGGTCGCCCAGCTGGGCCTCGGTGAAGTTGCGCTGGGCGCGTACGTCGAAGCCTTCGGGCCGCTCCGCCGCCGTGATGAGCACGAAGCCCCGCTCGGCGTCGAGCGTCTCCATGGCGATCTCCAGCACCTTTTCCAGCAGCGCCTTCGGCTCCTGGATGGTGTTGACGGTCAGGGCGATCTCGGAGAGGGCCTGTAGCGAAAGGTGGCGGGCGTCGGCGGGTGGGTTCATCTAGGGTATCGTAAAGGCTACTTCTTTGGATCGGCTCTCGTTACCGAACTCGTCCACGACGGAGACGATCCAGAAATAGTTGCCGGGGTCGAGCGCGGCGTCGAGTTGCCAGGAGGTGGCCGCCATCGGGAGGCCCTCGCGCCGGGTCACGAAGAGGTCCCGGTTGACTTCCTCGCGGAAGACGTCGACGCGGTAGGAAAAGGCGAAGGACGGCGGGAACGGCTCCCAGACGAGCACGGGCCGGTCGGTGGCGAGCACGGCGCGGTCTTTGGGCGAGGCGGCCACGGGCGTGGCCTCAATGATGCGTGCGAGCTGGCGCGGCGCGTCGTCCGTGACGACGCCCTCGCGGTCGCTGACGTGGAGCACGAGTGGCAGGCCCATCAGGGCTTGCAGGCTCGCGGCGGGCAGCGAGTCGGCGGGGAGGAGCCGGTCGAAGCGGCCGCCGGCGCGGGCTTCGAGCACGGCGCTGAAGCCCAGGTCCGGGACGTCGAACCAGACGCGGTCGATGTCGAGCAGGCCGTCGGCGTCGGCTACGTCGGCTGCTACGTCGAGGAAGAACAGGTCGTTGGCGGGCCACCATCGGCTGACGTGGAGGGTGCGTAGCGCGGCGTCGGTGAAGACCGGGAGGGCGTTGAGTCGCAGCGCGGGCAGTTCGTCGGTGAAGCCGGCGCGCACTTCGAGTGCATCGACGATCACGGCGGCGTATTGCTCCTTGCGCGCCTGGAGGCGATAGCCCCGGCCCGCCGCCGCGCCCCGGAAGACGAAGCGTCCCTGGCCGTCGGTGCGCGTGACGAGTTCGGCGCGGGCCTGCGCCGGAATCAGGCGCACCTCTACGTCCGCGAGGGGCCGTTCGGCGCGGTCGACGACCTGCCCGGCGAGGGTTCCTTCCTCGCGGAACCGGTCCGACGCCGGGTCGAGCGGGTTGTCGTGCGGCGCCTGGCCCAGGCATCCGGCGCCCAGGGCGAGGGCCAGGACGAGGCCGGCAGGCAAGGAGGCTCGGTTCATCTCCAACGTCCGGAAGGCTGGGCTGGAGGGCGGGCGGCGTGGTTGCCTGCGGAGGAGGCGTAGCCGTCCGGTTGCAAGAACAGCCTCCGCCCTCGTTGTTGTTGACGTGCAGGCACGCCATCGGTTGTAAGGAAAAGGCTGCCGCCGGGGTAGGGGCCTCCCCCACAGCGGCGGGCATCTTTCCAGAATAACCCGGAGGGGGCGGCCCGCGCAAGTCACATCAGCAGGACACCGCGCACGCGGGCGGCCTGCACGGCCTCGTCGGCGTCGACGGGCTGACGGAAGGGTTTGTCTCGGCCCGGCGGCACGTCCTGCACGGTGACGCTCATGGAGGAGACGAAGCGGTTGTGGGCGTCGAAGAGGGAGATCTGGATGAGCGCGTTGCGGATCGGCTCTGCCGTGGGGTTGTGTAGCCGCCCGGAGACGAAGCGCGCCCCGCCGGGCAGCTTCGTGTAGTGGAAGTCTTCGACGCGCACCTGCGCCGGCGTCGCCTCGGCGGCTTCCTGGCGTCCGCCGCAGGCCGTCAGCAGCAGCAACGGCGCCAGCGCGAGGATGAAGAGGATGGCTTTCAAGGGGGGTCCCTCCGGATAGGCGTTTCAGGATGGTATGTGTTCGCGCATCCGGGGTTCGCGGTTCTTCCAGTCTTTGCACAAACCCTGCAAAGGCGCCCGCCGGGTCTCCCGTCCCGGCGCCGCGTCATACGGAATCAGGTAAATCGGTTGTGCCTCATGCAGGGTGTGGGAGGATGGGAGAAAAAAAGCCCCCACACGCCCATCCTCCCAGACTCCCAACCTTTTTACGATGTACGACGAATCATCCAGATTCCGTATCATGCTCGTTCTTTGGAAGGCGTGTGCAAGCGCGCGGCGGTGTCATCCGGACGACACCCTGCCTGCGCCGGGACCGGCTCCGGGCGCAGCCGATGGCGCCGGGGTGCCTGTTGGGCTTCGGACGGATG
>JBFGTT010000129.1:0-7961 GCA_041565995.1 Rhodothermales bacterium | reverse complement strand
GCGGCTTAGCTTGGCCGTTAGGCCACTACGCAAAATGGAAGTGGGATGCACATCGAAACAAACAACAAGAGCCACCTCGAAGACTTCATCCGACTCAACGAGATTTGGATATCTGAGCACTTTTCGCTGGAGGAAGCCGACAGAGCCCTAGCAGCAGATCCTGCCAGAGTGATCGCTAACGGCGGATTTATCTTCAGCTTGCAAAAAGATGGCCGAGTTGTTGGCGTCTGCGCTCTGTTCAAAGAAAGCGCCCAGCGGTATCAACTCGCTCGTATGGCTGTGGAGCCCAGCCTTAGAGGTCAAGGCTACGGACGTGCGCTGCTGGAGCACGCGTTACGGCACGCCAAGTCCGTCGGTGCCACTTCTGTCTATCTGCTATCAAACACGGTCCTTGAAGCGGCCATCTCGTTGTACAGAAGCTTCGGCTTCTCAACGGTTTCCACCGGCCAGCATCCCGTTTACGCGCGATGCAATATCGTCATGGAGCTGGGGCTATGAATACCCGTCTCGGCAGTGGCCGTGCAGAGTACACGACAACGTTGTAAATTAAGCTAAAAACGCAGGTTTTCACGGTAGCGTTAGGGGAATCAGAAAAGGCGGGGTTGGCCCATGCGTCCCCGGTTGATCGTTGTTTCTGCGTCAGCATCGCGGTTTTTACTCGATGTGGGCATATGCTTGAAAGCGTTGATTCCGGCTTGTTTTCGGAGATTTGGCCCAACTTTGTCGTGTACTCTGAAAAAGCGGCCTAATACCCGTTCTGGGAAATGCTTGTGCAAAAGCCGTGTCATCGCGACGACTGCAGGGAGGAGGAATCCCCAGCGATTCCATGTACGCCTGGTTTTACCGACGGGGATCCCTCACGTTCGTTCGGGATGACACGCGGGCAAGCTTGCACAGCTTTTTCAGAGCGTTGATATAACCCCGCAATACTATTAGGATAAAGTCAAGGGTTGCAGCCGACCCAGGGCCATCCGACATTTCTGATGCAAGTGACGAACCACGTTCCGACATTCCTCAATAACGTGTCCACAACTTGTCCGGCTGCTGGGCCTTGCGGTGCTGCTGGTGGACGTGTGGACGAAACGACGCATCGCGGATAGCGCGCGCGGCCTGGTTTTCGTCGAGACCGTGAGCGCGAGTGCCCGTGGCCTGCCTGGCGATCTTCATCCCTCCTCTTCGTCCACGAAGAACCGGTAGAGCGGCCAGAGGGTGCGTACGGCTTCCAGGGCGTGATCCACGAGCGCGCCCTGCCAGGCCAGCACGTCGGCGCGCGGGAAGGCGTGGTTGAGCCAGAGGGCGTCGGCGTGCAGGAGGGCTGCCGGCAGCCTGGGCAGGGGGGTGTGGACGTCGTGCCGGGTGGCCTGCCGGCCCGTCCCGTTGCGAAAGTGCAAGGTTTTTGAGGTTTGCAATAACGGGTTCAGCAGCGCCAGGAACCGCCCCGGCGCGGCGGCGAGGCGCGTCCTGGCCTGCCGCAGCAGATCCTTCATGTAGGCGCCCACGAAAAGGCTCACCTCGAACCCGTCGGGCCGGATGCTGTGCGAGAGTTGCACGTCGGTCAGCCGTCGCCGGCCTGTGCGGTAGAAGGCCATCCAGAGGTGGTGGTGGCAGCCGCCGGCGCCGAAGTCGTTCTTGAGCAGGCGGCTGAAGACGTTCTTTTCGGTCTCGAAGGGCAGCCGGTTGGGCAGCACGAAATTGACCGCCAGGTCGTCGCGGAAGCGTTTGAACGGCTCGGTCAGGTGCCGCCGGATGCCTGCTTTCTCCTTCCGGTACTGCTCGACGTGGGGATGGCGGCGCAGGCGTTCCAGGATGGCGAAGGCTTCCGGCCCGAAGCCCTCGAACGTCACGTCCGGCGGGTCGGGGAAGACGAGCGCGGCGGGCAACTCAGGCATCGGCCAGCAGGCAGGCTTTGAGGGCGGCCAGCGTCGGCGCCAGGGGGGTCGCGCGGGTGGGACGCTGCCAGAGGGCCGCCAGCCGTTCGGGCGGCGCCGGTTCTTCGCCGAGCGCGCGCGCGACGGTTTCGGGAAACTTGGCCGGGTGCGCCGTCGATAGCACGACGACGGGCGTGGGGTCTCCCGTAGCCCGACGGTAGCGCCGCGCGGCTTCCAGGCCGACGGCGGTGTGGGGGTCGGCCACGTAGCCGGTCTCGGCGTGTAGGCGCTGCATCGAGCGCAGGGTGTCGGCGTCGCTGACGCGTTCGCCCCGGATCCAGGCGCGCATCTCGTCGGGGCCGAGCAGGGCACGGAGGCGTTCGAAGTTGCTGGGGGCGCCCACGTCCATGGCGTTCGAGAGGGTGCGGACCGAGGCGCCGAAGGCTGCGTCCTGGCCGGCCAGGAAGCGGGCGAAGAAGTCGTTGGCGTTGTGCGCGGCCAGGAAGCGGCGCACGGGCAGGCCGGCGAGGGCGGCCAGCACGCCGCCGGTGAGGTTGCCCAGGTTGCCGCAGGGCACGCAAAAGACGGTTTCGTCGAAGCCGCCCTGCCGCAGGGCCCAGACGTAGTAGAGCATCTGCGGCAGCAGCCGCCCTATGTTGATGGAGTTGGCCGAGGAGAGCATCCGGCCCGCCAGGTCGTCGTCCAGAAACGCCGCTTTGACCAGGCGCTGGCAGTCGTCGAAGGTGCCCGCGACGGCGTAGGTGCGCACGCCGGGTCGCGCCACGACGAGTTGCCGTTCCTGCACCGGGCTGACCTGTCCCTTCGGATAGAGCAGCACCACGTCGATGCCGGGCTGTCCGGCGAAGCCGTCGGCGACGGCGCTGCCCGTGTCGCCGGAGGTGGCCACCAGGATGGTCAGTTGCGCGTCGTGGTCGCGGAGGAAGTGGGCCATCAGGCGCGCCATGGTGCGCGCGCCGAAGTCTTTGAACGAGAGCGTGGGGCCGTGGAAGAGTTCGAGGACGAAGACGCCGCCCCAGTCGCCGCCGTCGAGCGGCACGAGGGGCACCGGGAACGAGAGTGCGTCGTCGAGGAGCGCGCCTAGCGTCGCCGCCGGCACCTCTTCGGCGAGCCACTTCGCCAGCACCCGCCGTGCCAGCGCCGGGAAGCGGTCGGGCGTCTGCCCCTCGGCTGCGTCGAGCGGCGGGATGCGGTCGGGCAGGTAGAGGCCGCCGTCGGGCGCCAGGCCGCTCAGGAGCGCCTGTTCGAACGAGACCCCCGCGCCGTCGCCGCGCGTGCTGACGTACCGGGGAGCCGGTTGGGAGGAGGGCATGGGTTGGGGACGAATCGACGTGGGGACGAAGGGACGAGTCATCTTATTCGTCCACACGTCCAGACCTTCATAGCAGCCGGACGCCTTTCAGGTCGGCTTCGGTGGCGAAGCCGTCGGCGTCGAGGCCGGCGCTTCGGCAGGCCGCCTGCATGGCCGCCAGCGCGCGCGCGGCTCCCTCGTGCGTCTCGGCGACGGCAAACATGGCCGGGCCGGAGCCGGTGAGGGCGCATCCGTAGGCGCCGGCCTCGTGCGCGGCACGGCGCACGGCCTCGTAGCAGGGCACCAGGCGTGCGCGCACCGGCTCGACGAGGCGATCCTGCGTTATGCGTCGCCCCACCTCGGCCCAGTCGCCCGCGCGGAAGGCGTCGAGCAGGAAGGCCAGGTCGGCGGCGTTGTGGACGGCGTCGCGGAAGGGCACTTGCGCCGGCAGCATGGCCCGAGCCTGCTGCGTGAGCACTTCGATCTGCGGCAGCACGACGGCCAGCGGCAGCGCCCGAGGCAGCGCGATGCGCCGGTAGCGCGTCGGGTCGGCGGGCGAGACGAGCACCAGGCCGCCGAAGAGCGCCGGCAGCACGTTGTCGCCGTGGCGGCCTCCCGAGGCGACGGCCTCGCCTTCGAGCACCGCCTCGACCAGGTCTGCTTTGTCGAAGGGGGTGCCCAGCAGTACGTTGGCGGCCCAGGCTCCCGCCGCGGCGCTGGCCGCCGAGCCGCCGATGCCCGAACCGAGCGCGATGCCCTTGCGGATGCGCAGCGCGAGGCCCGGCTCTGCCTCGGCCTGCTGCAGCACGAGCGAGGCGGCGCGTGCCGCCGTGTTACGCGCCGGGTCGGTAGGCGTGACGGCCTCGACGGCGCCCGGTCCGTGCAGCACGTGCACGCCGGGCGCCTCGGTCAGCCAGGCGTCTACGGCGTCGCCCACGCCGCGGAGGCACAGGCCCAGCGTGTCGAAGCCCGGCCCCAGGTTGGACAGCGAGGCGGGACCGAAGACGGTGATGGTGTCGGTGCGGGGCGTCAGGTCTTCGCGCGTCACGCCGTACGTCGTCGTTGCTTTCAAAACAGGCTACGGGAAAGTCCTCGATCTGCGAGCCGCGTGAAAAATAGGGCTTGCGCGGCGGGAAAGCGGAAGCCGATGGGCGAAGAATTGATGATGGATCAAGAAAACGCGCCCGCCCCCCGCCTTCTTCATCGTCCCGCTCGTCCAGGGCGGAGCGGCCGGTTCTCAGGCCGTCTCCAGCGTCAGGCGGCCGGCCAGGAAGTCCTCGGCGCGGCGGACCATCGCCTCGCTGCCGATGTAGAGCGGGGTGCGCTGGTGCAGCCGGTCCGGCTTCTTTTCCAGGATGGGCTGTTTTCCGTCGGAGGCAGCGCCGCCGGCCTGCTCGACGATGAAAGCCATCGGGTTGGCCTCGTACATCAGGCGCAGCTTGCCTTCGGGGCTTTTGGCCGTGGCCGGATAGACGTAGACGCCGCCTTTGAGCAGGTTGCGGTGGAAGTCGGCCACGAACGAGCCGATGTAGCGCGTCGAGAACGGGCGCTTCGGGTTGGACGCTTCGCGTTGCATCCACTTGATGTACTGCTTCAGGCCCGGATCGAACGAGACGTAGTTGCCCTCGTTGATCGAGTAGAGCGAGCCGTCCTTCGGGATCTGGATCTTCGGATGCGAGAGCAGGAACTCGCCGATGGAGGGTTCGAGCGTGAAGCCGTTGACGCCGTCGCCGGTGGTGTAGACGAGCATGGTCGAGGAGCCGTAGACGACGTAGCCTGCCGCGATCTGCTGCGTGCCCGGCTGCAGCGCCATTTCCATCGTGATGGCGGCGGGGTCGGTGGCGTCGGGCAGGCGGTAGATGCTGAAGATGGTCCCGACGGTCACGTTGACGTCGATGTTGGAGGAGCCGTCGAGCGGGTCGAGCAGGACGATGTACTTGCCGTCGCTATCGGCGTTGACGTTGATGGGGATGGCCTCGGCGTGTTCTTCGGAGCCGATGAGGCAGCACTCGCCGCCGCGCCGGAGGGCGCGCACGAATTCGGTATGGGCCAGCACGTCGAGTTTCTGCTGCACCTCGCCCTGCACGTTGACCTCGCCGGTGGCGCCGAAGATGTCGAGCAGCCCGGCCCGGCGGATGTCCCGGTTGACGATTTTGGCGGCCACGCTGACGTCGCGCAGCAGGCGGGAGAAGGCGCCCGTCGAGTGCGGGAAGTGGTGTTGCTGGTCGATGATGAACTGTTCGAGGGTCATGAAGCGGCCCGGCCCGAACGACTGCGCGCGGATCATCGGCTGCTCTGCTACGGCGTGCTCGGTCATAACGACGAGGGGATGGAGGATGGCGTCGAAAGAAGGAAGGCGCCGGCGGCGGGTGGGCGGCGGCGCGCGAGGGCAAGATACGGCATCCCGGAAGCGCTTCCAGCAGCCACATCGTGAAGAGCCTGTAGAATGCTACGCCGCCAGCGACGGATACCGGGCGCGCAGGGCGGCCATCACGCGGCGCGTATGGGCGGCCTCGGCGGCGCCGTCTTCGAGGTCGTCCGCCAGGCGGCGCAGCGCGTCGGGCGTGTCGACGTCGTACCACGGCGGCAGGATCGTCAGGGCGACGCCGGCCTCGGCGGCCCGTTCGAGCGTCTGCGCGAAGACCCCGTCGTGGCTGTAGCGCATGTGCTGGAAAAGCTCCGGCACGTAGTCGTTCATGCCGAGCAGGTAGTAGCCGCCGTCGTCGCTCGGCCCGATGCAGACGGCGCGCGGGGCGGCCAGCGCCTCGAAGGCCTGTGCGATGAACGCCGTCGGCAGCGTCGGATGGTCGGTCCCGATGATGACCAGGCGTTCGTAGCCCGCCGCGAAGGTCTCGACGAAGGCGCGTTGCATGCGCGCGCCCAGCCCCCGGCCCTGCTGCGCCCGCACGGCGACGCCCTCCGGTGCGAAGTCCAGCGGTGCGGCGGGCGGGCCGAGGTAGAGGCGCAGGTGGGCGTCGAGGGCGGCGTACTGCGCCAGCGCGTCGCGCAGGAACGCTTCGTAGAGCCGGGCGGCCTCTTCGGGCGTCAGCAGTGCGGTCAGGCGCGTCTTGACCCGTCCGGCCTCCGGGCGCTTTGCGAAGACGATCAGGGCGCGTTTCATGCGATGCGGGTTGCGGTTCGAGCGGACGGGCGCGCCCCCCTCCTGCCCCCTCACGCCCTGCGCATGCGGCGGACGATGGCGGCCAGGCGGTCGGCGGCGTAGTCGATCTCGTCGGCGGTGTTGTCTTTGCCGAGCGAGAAGCGGACGGCGGCGGCGGCGGTAGCCCGGTCGCGGCCCATCGCCAGGAGCACGTGGCTGGGTTCGAGGGCGCCGCTGGTGCAGGCCGACCCTGCCGAGGCCATCACGCCCTCCACGTCCAGGTTCAGCAGCAGCATCTCGCCGTCGAGCGGCCGTCCGTCTTCGGGTGGGAAGGCGACGCTGAGCACGTGCGGCGCCGTCTCGACGTCGTCCGCGCCCCGTGGGGTGTTGAAGACGAAAGCGCCGTCGAGCGCCTGCCGCAGGTGCCCGGCGAGGCGGTCGCGCAGGGCTGCCAGGTGAGCGAGGCGGTGGGAGGATTCCTCCCGCGCCAGGTCGAGCGCGGCGGCCATGCCCACGACGGCGGCCACGTTCTCGGTGCCGCCGCGCCGTCGCCGCTCCTGCGCGCCGCCTTCGACCAGCGGCCTGACCTCGACGCCGCCGCGCACGTAGAGCGCGCCGACGCCTTTGGGTCCGTAAAACTTGTGCGCCGAGAGCGAGAGCAGATCGACGCCGAGGTCGGTTACGTCGAGTGGGAACAGCCCGGCGGTCTGCACCGCGTCGCAGTGCAGCGGCACGCCGCGTGCGCGGCACACCTCGGCGACGGCCCGCACCGGCGTCAGCGTGCCGACTTCGTTGTTGGCGTGCATGAGCGAGACCAGGCCGGTCTGCTCGGTGAGCGCCGCCGCCACCTGTTCCGCCGTGACGGTCCCCGTGGGCTGCGGCGTGAGGAAGGTGACCGGGTGCCCTGCCGCGCCGAGTGCTTCCGCCGGGCGCAGCACCGCCTCGTGCTCGGCGGCGGAGGTGACCAGGTGCCGCCGCGCGGTGCCGAGCAGGCCCTTGAGGGCGGCGTTGTCGGCCTCGGTGCCGCCGCTGGTGAAGACGACCTCGCCCGGCTCGGCGCCCAGGCATGCCGCCACGCGCTCTCGGCTTTCCTCCACGGCAAAGCGCGCCTTGCGCCCCAGCGCGTGCACCGACGAGGCGTTGCCGAAGTGCTCTTTCCAGAACGGCAACATCGCCTCGAAGACGCGCGGGTCGAGCGGCGTGGTGGCGGCATGATCGAGATAGACGCGGCGCATGGCCTTGCCGGTACGAGGTATGGGTGGATGGGTGTGGGGGTATGGGCGTGTGGGAGTTTGGGAGAATTGAGGAGGCGGGCGCTGTCGGGCAATCCTCCTGCTTTGATCGCTGGCCTCCCGCTCATCTGCCAACCTTGCACACGAAGGGCAAACGATCTGCGTGCGGCGGGGATTCCGCCCCGGCGCTACGGGGCGGCTTTTTCGCGCCGTCTTACGAAGTCCCTGATGTAACGAATGGGTTGGGGGGCTGCGTTTGTAGATCAAAAGAAATCCTATCCCGTTCTTTAGTTTTGGGCCGGCGTGCTGCCGGCGGCGTCGCTAACCTGCCATCCCCCGCTTCGTCATGGATAAACTCGTCGTTGAAGGCCGTCATCCGTTGCGCGGCGCGCTCTCGGTCAGTGGATCGAAGAACACGGCGTTGCCGCTGATGGCCGCCGCCGTCCTGGGCG
>JBFGTT010000128.1:0-7973 GCA_041565995.1 Rhodothermales bacterium | reverse complement strand
GCGAGGGCCTCGTTGCTTCGTTCGATCTGGTGCGTGTCCGCCATAGGTCATCCTGGTTGTGCGGGGAGACGCCGGGTCGAGCGCGCTCACGGTTGGCGCGGCCTGTGCATCCAGAAGGGCGCGCTGCCGAACCAGAGCACGGTGCCGACGAGCATCAGCGCGGCGTGGGCCTGCCAGGCGAGGGTGCCGGCGAAGACCAGGAAGGCGGGCGCGACGGTCAGCACGAGGCCGAGCAGCGAGAGCAGTTTCAGGAGGGTGTTCATACGTTCTCACGGGTGAGGGAGGGAGCGGGCGGTGCCGCCAGGGAGCCTGCCGCGACGACGGGGCGTTGCTGCGCCAGGCTCAGCCCTACGTACAGGCCGGTGGCGATGAACCAGCCGGGCAGGCCGAGGAAGAAGATCTCCAGGCCCCAGAGGGCGTTGAGGCCCCAGCAGGCCGCCAGCGTCAGGCCCCAGGCCAGCGCCGCCGGCGCGCTGAAGCGGAGCTGCTTCCAGGCGGCATAGTCCTGCCGCAAGCCCAGGCGCGGCAGCAGCCAGAAGTCGGCGAAGATGACCGCGCCCATGGGCATTAAGAGCAGGCCATAGAGCGCCACGAAGTCCAGCAGGCGCATCATCAGCGCCGGGAAGAGCGCCGCCGCCGTAGTGACGGCGCCCACGGCGAGGGTCACCTTCCAGCGCTTCCAGTTCGGCGTGACGGTCTGCATGGCCAGGCCGGCGCGGTAGATCGTCGGGTTGGCCGTCGTCCAGCCGGCCACGACGACGGCGACGAGGCCCGCTGTGCCCGCGCCCAGGAAGGCAATCGGCCCCGGCGCGATCTCGCCGTTTTGCTGGAGCGCGAGGGCCACCAGGATGCCGGAGGCCAGCCAGGCGACGAAGTGCCCCAGGTACATCCCGAAGGCGCTGGCGAAGCCGTAGTGCCACTTCCGGGCGTAGCGCAGGATGGTCATGTCCGCCATGCCGATGTGCATGGCCATGTTGCAGAACCAGGCGAAGAACGTCACGTGCCAGAATGTAAACTTGCTCTGCCCCGCCAGCGGGAGGCCCGTCCAGACCTTCTCGTTGGCGACCGTCCAGAAGTCGCCCGGCGAGGTGACGCCGAGTTGCGGGAGGACGGCCACGGCGCAGGCCACGAAGACCAGCAGCATCCAAGGCGCGGCGATCTTCGAGAAGTGCGCGATTTTTTCGAAGCCGAGGATCGCCAGCACCGTCACCACGGCGCCCACGAGCAGCACCGTCACGACCCAGCCGACGCTGTTGGGATAGCGGTCGGTGAGGCCGGGCATGGTCATGTCGAAGGGGATGCCCACGGCGGTGGCCGCCACCGAGATCATGGCCCCGGCCAGGAAGCAAAACATGAGCGCATTGACGATGTTGTAGACGAACAGCAGGTTCGGCCCGGCAATCTTGCGCAGCTTCCAGTAGAGATTCAGCCGCGTGCGCGTGGCGATGGGGGCGCAGAGGAAGGCCCAGGAGAGCACCGCCAGGAGGTTGCCCACGAGCAGGCCCAGCACCAGGTCGCCCGCGGTCACGCCGTGCGCCACGAAGAGCGGCCCGATGACGAACTCAGTGCCGGCCACGTGCTCGCCTGCGTAGAGGCCGATGAAGTTGCCCGGCCCCTGCAAGCGGTCTTCCGAGACCGGCTCGCGGTCGAACTCGTTGATCGCGTCGAGCCGTGCGGCCAGGGTGCTTGTCGGGGTGGCGGTCATGCGTCGCGCTTCGGAGGGGCCTTGAGGATTGAAGATCGAGGATAGAAGATCGAGGGCGCTGCCGGCCGGGCAGCGGCTTCGGGACGGACATCACGGCGTGCTCCGGGAGCTGGTTACGCAGGGTGGCGGCCGCCGGTGGGGCCGTACCGGGCGCGCTACGGCGCCGGTGCTACGGCTCTCCTCAACGTACAAAATACCGGCGGTTCAATCCATCCAGGTTTTGTGGGCGGGTGCGTCGTGTCGGCGGGATGGGAGGATGGGGGTGTGGGGGGACGGCGGCGTCCGGCCCGGTGCCTGGGCGGCGCCGGGCGATTCTCCTGCCGCTAGCTTGCGCCCTCAAGGCCATCTCCCGTCCTGCCCGGAGCGTGGGTGCGGACCAGGTACACCAGGGCCGCAAAGTCGTACGCGGCGTGGGCCGCCATCGGCACCAGGAGCGTGTCGAAGGCTACCAGCAGCACCCCGAGGTAGACGCTCACCAGGGCGGCGTAGACGGCGTAGGTGAACGAGACGAAGTGCGCCAGGCCGAAGACGAGGCTGGTCAGGGCGATGGCCGTCCACAGCCCGGCGGCGTCGGTCAGGGCCGGCTGCATGACGCCCCGGAAGAGCGCTTCTTCGCCGATGCCGGCCAGCGCCGCGATGAGGGCCAGGTCGAGCAGCGTGCAGTCGGCAAAAAGGTGGGTGATGTCCTCGACGGTTCGTCGGAGCCGTACCAGGGGAGGCCATCGCGTGCGCCAGACCCAGGCCATGCCCGCGAGCAGCGGCAGGCTGGCGAGCACGCCGTAGGCGGCGGCCCGCCCCGTCAGGTGCAGGTTGCCGAAGGGAGGCGTCGAGAGCACCGCGCCCAGCGCCCAGGCCAGCAGCACCGCGCCGCCTTCGACGACGACCGCCATCAGCAAGAGTTGTCTTCGCTCCATCGTCTGGCCGTTGCGCTTTTGCGAAAAATGTGTGACATTCTACCCGGTAGCCGGTGTGCTCGTTCGGGCGCTTGCAATGCCGGGTGAAAATACGTAATGAGAGAGCGGCGCCGATTGGTTCTTGTGGTAAGGTTTAGACGAGGATTTGTGCCAATCGGATGGTGGCGTCTGCGTGGAGTTGAAAGGCGCATGCCGTAGTGATTGCGTCTCAAGAACCGTGAAAGGGCAGGCGTTGAGCCGTTCTTTGCCACCTGCTCTGCTGGAAGGATGCGCGCTTAACGTGCGCCGGAGTGCTGATTCTCATTTCCTTAACGTCCGGAGGTATTGCCATGCAAAGAGCCAACTTTTCCATCCTGTGTCCTGCCGCGTTGTTCGTGATGGCGGCGCTGCTGCTGGGCAGCGTTGCGTATGCGCAAGAGGATCCCCTGACGCGCGAGGACGCCTTCAGTTCGGCTGCCCACCACAATGCGGAGGCGGCCAAGCGTGCGGCGTCGCTGCCGGTGGTGGTGGCCTGGCCCGTCGAGCCTTTCGGCGTCTCGAAGGCCGGCCTCAACGTCGGCCCCAACGTCCGGGTGAGCGACCCCTTCAACCCGGCGCCCGGCGCCGACCTGCGCGGGCGTAGCGAGACGACCATCGCCACCGACCCGTCGGGCCGGTTCTTGCTGGCCGGCTGGAACGACGCGCAGGGATTTCTCTTCGCTCCCTTCGGGCCGCCTCCCGGCCTCGGTCTCAGCGGCTTCGCCTACTCCGCCGACGGCGGTAAGACCTGGACCGACGGCGGCGCGCCGTTCGTCTTTCCGGGTCCTGGAGGCGTGGGGGTCGTCACCCGTGGGGATCCCTGGATGGACACCGGCGGGCCGGGCCGAAAGACGTACTACTACGCCAACCTCGCCGTTTTCGATACCGCACCCGGCGGCGGCATGAGCGTGCACACGGGCGCCTTCAAGGGCAAGACGTTCAGCTTTAACCGCGCCGTCTTTATCCCACCCCCGGCCGCCGGCGACTTCCTCGACAAGGAGTCGCTCTGCGCCGGCAAGAGCGGCCAGACGAAGGACTGGGTGGTGGTGGCGACGACCAACTTTGAGGGTGCTCCCGTCTTCGGCAACGGCGCCATCGACGCGTTCATCTCGAAGGATCGCGCGCTGACGTTCTCGTTCACCCGCGTCCAGCCCACCGAGGGCGCGCCGCTGCACCAGGGCACCGACTGCTCCATCAGCCACGACGGCAAGATCTACGTGGTCTGGGAGCGCGGGCGGCTCTCGCCGTTCCTGGGGCAGTTCGGCGTGGCCGACCCCGAGATCGTCATCGCCCGTAGCGACGACGGCGGCGCCTCGTTCACGCCCCGGATGTCCGTCGCGTCGATCAGTTCCGGCTCTCTCTGGCCGCCTTCGGGCTTCAACCGCAACACGCACAACGACTTTCCGCGCATCGCCGTGGCGAATGCCGGGCCGTTCAAGGATCGCGTCTACGCCGTTTACAACGACAGCCGGGTCGCCAACGGCGGGCCGATGCCGGCGCCGCTGGGGCCTGAGGACGCCCCCTGCGGGGTGGATTGCGGCCATCCCGACCTGGACGTCTACCTGGCGTTCTCGGACGACATGGGCGTCACCTGGAGCACGCCCACGCTCGTGGCCGGCGGCGCCGACGGCCCCATCCAGTTCTGGCCCGTCGTCTCCACCGACGAGAACGGCCACGTCTTCGTCACCTACAACGAGAGCTTCGAGCCGATGGGGACCGACTTCCTCAACGGCGCCCCGCCCTTCGGCAACAAGGACTCGTTGGTGGACGTCTACCTGGCCCGCTCGATCGACGGCGGCGTGACCTTCGAGCCGCGCATCCGCGTCACAGAGACGACGACGAACTGGAACCGCAACGTGACGCCGACCAACATCGCGCCCAACTTCGGCGATTACATCTTCCACGTGAGCACGCCCAACCACGTCTACGTCACCTGGGCCGACGGTCGCAGCGGGGTGATGCCGGAGGTCTTCTACGCCAGGGTCAGCCCCGGCGCGAGCAAGCACGAGGCGGAGGACGTGCCGGCGGCCTTTGCGCTCGGTCAGAACTACCCCAACCCGTTCAATCCGGCCACCACGCTCACCTTCGCCGTGCCCGCCGAGAGCGAGGTCGAGCTGGCCGTCTACGACGTGATGGGGCGCCGGGTGGCGGTGCTGGTCGAGGGGGCGCTGCCTGCCGGCGAGCACCAGGTGGCCTTCGACGCGCGCGGTCTGCCCAGCGGGCTGTACCTGGCGCGGCTCGTGACGCCGCAGGGCGGCTTCACGCGCACGATGCAACTCGTCAAGTAGCGCCTGCGCGGCTCCACATGCCCCACCCCAAAAAGCTCCGTAGGAGCGACCTGTCCAAAGAAACAGGCCGCCCCTACGGGGCTTGCGGGTAAGAAAAGCGGCGTATGCTACAAACAGGTCGTCCCTACGGGACTTGGCCGATACGTCCTAGTACACCGCGAAGCGGATTTGGAGGCGCAGGGCGTTTGCGCTCCGGCCTTTGGGCCGCAGGAAGCCCGGCGTGATGCGCGGGCCGAGGTGGTGTACGGCCACGGCGATGCCCGCGCCGAGGACGGCCCCGGCCAGCACGTCGCCGGGGTAGTGCACGCCCAGCCAGACGCGGCTGACCGAGACCGTCGTCGCCCAGAGGTAGCCCGGCACGATGACGTACCAGCGGGGGTGCGAGAGGCTGCTGGAGGTGGCCAGGGCGAAGGCGACGGCGGCGTGGCCGGAGGGGAACGACCAGGGATCGTAGCGCGCGATGTCGCTCCCGCGCGTCTCTACGTCGTCGAAGCGGACGTAGGGGCGGGTGCGGCGCACGGCGTACTTGAGGGCGAGCGTGCCGGCCAGTGCGCCGAGGGCGCTGGCGCTCAGGTAGTAGGCGTCGGTCCAGTCTTCGCGCAGGAGCCAGGCGCCGGCCCAGGCGGCCGCCGGCGCGGCGACGAACAGGGGGTAGGCCGTGGCGTCGGCGGCCCGCATCACGCGCCGAAAGGCCGGGTTGTCGATCTCGTAGACGCCGTCGAAGAGTTGCTCGTCGAGCGACGCCTGCGCGTGCGCCGCGCCGGCGCCCGTCGCGCCCAGCAGCAGGATCAGGACGAGGCCCCACCGGGGCAGCACGGCGGCGGGCGGAACAGGCCCGGACGCGCGCCTTGGCCGTTCGATCTTCGTCATGCGCTATGTACCGCGCGTGGGGTGATTCTGGTAAAACGAGTCAGCCGGATGCCGCAGGATCCTACGTGGCCCGGCGGAAGAGGGACTGGAACCGGGTCGCCATGGGCAGCGAGCCGCTGACCTTGAGGCGGCCCTGCATCATCAGCGCCATGGCGTTCGTCTCGCCGTTGTTGACCCGCAGCCAGTCCGAGGCGGCCACGGTGACGGCCACCGTCGGCGCTTCGTGCAGGCCTTCGACCAGCTCCAGCTTCTGCTCGCGGATGACGAGGTGGTAGGCTCCGCCGCCGTCGCCGGTGAAGTTGAGCTGCACGACGCCGTCTACGCCTGCAGCCTCGTCAGGCAGGAAGCGCTCGCGGTAGGAGTCGATCACGTCGGGGATGGATGCGTAAGGGGGCATGGGTGTCGGGGGCTGGTTGGCGTGTTGGCGTGTTCGAGCGTTGGCGTGTTCGCGTGCAAATAAACTTCAACACCTCAGCACGGCAACACCTTGACACTTCAACACCCAAACCCCTCGAAGTTGCATCGGGGTCGGTTTCAGGCGGGTTCGAACCACCAGGGTTGGTCGTCGAGGCGGCGGAGGCGGCGGCGTTGCATCAGGTGTTCGAGGTGGGCCAGCGTCTCGGCCACCGCCATGCGCAGTTCGTGCCGGTCGAGCGGGCGATGCTGGAAGGCTCGCTGCGTCACGTCGAAGACGGTGGCGCCGGCGCCGACGGCGTGCTGCATGGCGGCCAGGCGTTCGGCGTGGTGGGCTTCGAGCGCGGCCAGGCGCCCGTGCCAGTCGTCGAGGACGCCGCCGTGGCCGGGCAGCGCGCGGCGCACGGGCAGCCTGCGGAGCATGCCGAGCGAGCCGAGGTAGCGCCCCAGCGGATCGTCCTCGACGCCGGGCCAGCGGGCGATGTTGGGGGTGATGTGCGGCAGCACGTGGTCGCCGGTCAGCAGCAGGCCCCCGGCGGGATCGAAGAAGACGAGGTGGCCGTCGCTGTGGCCGGGCACCAGGAGGGTCTCGAAGGGGCGCGCGCCGATCTGCACCGGGCGGCCCGGCGGCAGCGGCTCGAAGGCCGGGAACGGCTCCACCGTGCGCCGTATCCAGTCGAATTCGCGGTTCGAGAAGTTGGCGTCGGCGGGGTCGGGCAGGCCGCAGCAGGCGAAGTAGGCCTCCAGGATCTCCCTGCGGTCGGCCCGGTCCTGCCAGATGATCCCGACGATCTCGATCTCGCGGGGCGACATGCGGACGGGCACGGGCCGGCCTGCCGCTTCCTGTGCGGCCCGTTGCAGCCGCCCCGCCAGCCCCATGTGGTCGGGGTGATGGTGGGTCAGGATGATCTGGTGGAGGTCGGCGGGGCCGATGCCCAGGCGGGCGCGGACGGCGGCCCAGACCGCCGGCGCCTCCGGCGAGGCCAGCCCGGTATCGACGAGGTCCCAGCCGTCCGGGCCGCGCAGCAGGTAGGCGTTGACGTGCCGCAACCCCCGAAACGGGACGGGGATCGTCACCCTGTACACGTCGTCGGCCACCGCTTCGAGGACGGCGCGCGTGTCGGGTGGGGCGAGGTGGGCGTCGGGGGCGAGCATGAGGGCGGCGGTTACGGCGTCGGCGGGGTGTCGCCCAGGACGCCGGCGGCGCGCAGCGCGGCGATTTCGTCTGCCGAGAAACCGGCTTCGGCCAGGACGGCGTCGGTGTGTGTGCCCGGCGCTGCGCCGACGTGGGCGTAGGCGGGCGCCGTCTCCGAAAAACGAAACGGGCTGGCGACCTGCCGTTGCGTCGTGCCGTCGGGGCGGGGCACCGAGGCGATCATCTGCCGGGCCTCGACCTGCGGGTGCGCGGCCATCTCGGCGAGTGTCAGCACCGGCTCCACGCACACGTCGCGTTCGGCGAAGACCTCCTGCCAGGCCGCCAGCGTGCGCGTGCCGAGGACCTCCCGGATTTCGGCTTTAACCCGCTGCTGCGCCTGCCGGTCCCAGACGGCGAAGCCGAGGTCGACCAGGTCGGGCCGTCCGATGGCCTCGCAGAAGCCCGTCCAGAACTTGGGTTCGAGGCTACCGACGGCCAGGTAGCGCCCGTCGCGGGTGCGGTAGACGTCGTAGAAGCTGCCGCCGCCGAGCGGGTCGGTTTCGTAGCCGGGCGGTTCGCCGGCGGCCAGGTAGCGGCTGGCCTGAAAGGCGTTGAGGGCGATGGTGGCG
>JBFGTT010000127.1:0-7993 GCA_041565995.1 Rhodothermales bacterium | reverse complement strand
TAACGTTCGCCGTCGAGATCCTCCCATCCCCCCACCCTCCCACACGCGCAGAGAGGGCGTGCAGAAGTACCCGCCAGCGCTTACCTTCCTGAAAGCGCTTTTGGCGCCCGCCTCCCGTGTCTCAACCCGTCGATATTGCCATGACCCTTCAGCCTTTGCTCTGTGCGCTTTTTTGCTCGCTGGTCCTCCCCGCCTTCGCCCGCCAGGTCGCTCCGCAGGCCGAGGCTGCGCGCGACGACGAGCCGGTGATGACGTCGCTGGTGCCCGCCACGCCGGCGGCGGCCCGCCTGGCCGGCTTCGAACAGAAAAAACGGCTCGAAGCCCGCTCGCTCGTCGCCAACGTTGCCCTCAAAAGCATCGGCCCGACCGTCATGAGCGGGCGCGTCGTGGACGTGGACGTCAACACCGACGACCCGACGCACTTCTACGTCGCCTACGCCTCGGGCGGGCTGTGGAAGACCACCAACAACGGCCTCTCGTTTACGCCCGTCTTCGACGACCAGCCCTCGATGACCCTCGGCGACATCGCCGTCGATTGGACGCGCGGCGAGGTGATCTGGGCCGGCACGGGCGAGAACAACTCCAGCCGGTCGTCCTACGCCGGCACCGGCCTCTACCGCTCCGACGACGGCGGCCAGACGTGGCAACCCCTCGGCCTGGACGAGACGCACCACACGGGCCGCATCCTCCTGCATCCGAACGACCCGAACACCGCCTGGGTAGCCGCCCTGGGCCACCTCTACTCGCCCAACCCCGAACGCGGCGTCTATAAGACCACCGACGGCGGCCAATCCTGGCGCCGCACGCTCTTCGTCGACGACGACACCGGCGCCATCGACCTCGTCGCCGATCCCACCCAACCCGACGTGCTCTACGCCGCCATGTGGCACCGCGCGCGCCGCGCCTGGAACTTCGTCGAGAGCGGCGAAGGCTCCGGCATCTACAAAAGCACCGACGGCGGCGAGACGTGGCGACTGATCTCCGGCGAGGGCAGCGGCTTCCCGGCAGGCCGGGGCGTCGGACGCATCGGCCTGGCCGTCTATCCCGGCGATACGAACGTCCTCTACGCCTTCCTCGACAACCAGGACCGCCGGCCCGAAGAAGAAGACGAGGAAAAACCAGCCCTCACCCGCGACGCGCTCCGCGCCATGACCCGCGAGGCCTTCCTGGACGTGAGCGACGACGACCTGGAAGCCTATCTGAGCGACAACGACTTCCCCGAAAAATACACCGCTCAGGCGGTCCGCGAGAGGGTCCGCAAAGGCGAGATCGAACCCGTCGCGCTCGTCGAATTCCTCGAAGACGCCAACCAGGAGCTCTTCGACACGCCCGTCATCGGCCCCGAAGTCTACCGCTCCGACGACGGCGGCGCCTCCTGGCGCCGCACCCACGACGACCCCATCGACGCCCTCTACTATTCCTACGGCTACTACTTCGGCGAAATACGCGTCGCCCCGGACGACCCCGACCGGATCTACATCCTGGGCGTGCCCATCTTGCGCTCGGACGACGGCGGCCGGACCTTCAAGAGCATCGGCCAGGACAACGTCCACGCCGACCACCACGCCCTCTGGGTCAGCCCCACGCGGCCCGGCCACCTCGTTGGCGGCAACGACGGCGGCCTCAACATCAGCTACGACGACGGCCAGACCTGGTTCAAGGCCAACACCCCGGCGGTGGGGCAGTTCTACACCGTGCAGGTGGACCAGGCCTCGCCCTACCGCGTCTACGGCGGCCTCCAGGACAACGGCGTCTGGGCCGGACCCCACACCTACGAGGCCGGCTACGACTGGTACGACAGCGGCCGCTACCCCTACGAACGCCTCCTCGGCGGCGACGGCATGCAGGTCGAGGTCGATACCCGCTCCAACGACGTCGTCTACACCGGCTTCCAGTTCGGCAACTACTTCCGCCTCGACCGCGCCGCCGGCGAACGCACCGCCATCAAGCCCCGCCACGAACTGGGCGAGCGCCCGCTACGCTTCAACTGGCAGTCGCCCATCCACCTCTCGCGCCACAATCAGGACATCCTCTACTTCGGCTCGAACCGGCTCCATCGCTCCTTCAACCGGGGCGACGACTGGCAGGCCCTCTCCGAGGACCTCACCAAAGGCGGCTCGAAGGGCGACGTACCCTTCGGCACGCTGACCACCCTCGACGAGTCGCCCCTCCGCTTCGGGCTGCTCTACACCGGCTCGGACGACGGCCTCGTCCACGGCACGCGCGACGGCGGCGCCTCCTGGCAACGCCTCTCAGACACGCTGCCGCAAGACCTCTGGGTCAGCCGCGTCGAGGCCTCGCAACACGCCGAGGCGCGCGTCTACGCCACGCTCAACGGCTACCGCTGGGACCACTTCGCCGCCCACGTCTACCGCTCGGACGACTACGGGCAGACCTGGCGGCGCATCGGCGAGGACCTGCCCGCCGAGCCGGTCAACGTCCTCGTCGAAGACCCGGAGAACGCCGACGTGCTCTACGTGGGCACCGACCACGGCCTCTACGTCTCGCTCGACGGCGGCGCCGCGTTCATGGCGATGGGCGGCGGGCTGCCCTACGCCCCCGTCCACGACCTGAAAATCCAGGCGCGCGAGAAACACCTCGTCGTCGGCACGCACGGACGGTCGATCTACGTGGCCGACGTCGAGCACGTGCAGCAACTGACGCCCGACGTGCTGGCCCGCCCGCTGCACCTCTTTGCCATCGAGGCGGTGACGCACCGCGACACGTGGGGCCACAGCGGCGCGCGCTGGCGCGAGCCGTTCGTCCCCGAAGTCACCCTGCCCTACTTCGCCGGCGCCTCCGCCGAGGCCACGTTCCGCGTCAAGGCCGACGACGGCACCGTGCTCAAGACGTTCACCGACGCCGCCGAGCACGGCCTCAACTACGCCGCCTACGACCTCTCCGCCGACGCCAAAGCCGCCGAGGCGCTCAACAAAAAGCGCAAAAAAGCCGACGAGAAGGCGACGCCGCTCGAAGCCGCCGACAACGGCGTCTTCTACCTGGTCCCCGGCACCTACACCGTCGAGGTGACGCTCGGCGAGGCGACGGCCACGGGCACGCTGGAGGTGAAGGAGCCGCCGCAGCGCGGACGCCGCTCGCAGCCGCGCATGACGCCGGAGGAAGAGGAGGAGATCCGCTAGCCCGGCAGGCCCGTAGACGACGGCGCGCTTTACTGACGGGGGGCTGCCCCCTTATATTTACGCAAGGCGTGCCCTTTCCCCCGGGGATTCGGGGATGAATGAACGATGACCCTTAGCCCGTTTTTCGGTCGTCCTTCGTCTATCGTCCATCGTCTTGATGACCTGGTGCTCACAGGGAACGTGCGTTAAAAGAACACCGACACCCACCATTTCGGCAAGAACGTGACCTTCGACATCCATCAACTCGACGACGTAGATCCCGGCGGGGACGAGGCGGAAGAGGCATTGGAAGCCTACCAGGACGCACTGCTGGAACGGTTCTTCGCCTCCCCGGAAGGCCAGGCCCGCCACGAAGCCGACCCCGACACGGGCTTCTGGACGGAACAGTTTCTCTTCTACGGCTTCGCCTACCTCGGCGCCGCTCTCCCCTACGTGACGCTCTCCGACGCCCGTGAAATCGTCACCGAACTCTTTCCCCGCAAAATAACCATCCTCTCGCCCGAGGAGGCCGACGCGGCCATCCCGGAGTTGATCGCCTTCTGGCTGTACTTGAAGCGGGAATACCAGCTTCCTAACGCCGACGCCATCCTGCGATTCCTGCGCAAGATCGAGCCGGACTTTAAGGATGTCATGAACGACCCCGCGCGCTTCGGCATGGCCAAGTCCTTCTTCATGATGGGCCAATCCTCCGGGTTCGACATGACCAGCCAGGAAGGTCTCGATGCCTTCATGCAGGCGTACAATGCCGACCTTGCAAACCGGGAGGCAGACCTTGGATCGTTGCCGGGGGCAGCCGGGATGCCGGGGCTGTTGCCCGGCCTCCCGGGCGCTTCGCGCCCCCCCAAGGCTACGCCTAAGAAGAAAAAGGCGCGCAAGAAGATGGCGAAAGCCTCGCGCAAGAAGAACAGAAAAAAACGCAAGTAGCGGCACCGGGCGCGGTCGCCAAACGTCATGGCAAAGCCGGCTTACTCGGAGGCATTCATCCGCGCGCAGGCGTCGCCGGAGTCGTTTCAGCGGGGGCTGGAGTATTATCACGCCGGGTCCGTGCTGGACTTGGTGCGACGCGGGGACGAACTGCTGGCGGAGGTCGAAGGCAGCCAGCATACGCCCTATCGGGTGCAAGTCCGCTTCGAGGGCGATGCGGTTGATGAGGTCCGGTGCAACTGCCCATACGACTGGGGCGGTTGGTGCAAGCATATCGTAGCGGTGCTCCTGGCGGCGTTGCACGACCCCGGCCGCGTCGAGGCCCGCCCCGCACTGGACGCCCTCCTCGACGGTCTCGACCTGGAGCAGCTCCAGGCTCTGGTGCGGCATCTGGCCGGGCGTCATCCCGACCTTATGCCCGAGGTGGAAAGCTGGCTGGCGCTCAATCAGATGCAGCCCGGTGTCGAGGCCGCGCCGATTCCCCTTGATCCCCAACCCATCCGGCGGCAGGTGCGCGCCATCCTCCACACGCTCGACCACCTGCGTCCCTCCGAAGCCTACTGGCACGTCGGCAACGTAGTCGAAGAGGTCCGTCAAGTGCTCGGCCAGGTGCAGACCGTCGTCGAGCAAGGAGCCGCTCGCGAGGCCCTGCCCCTGCTGGAAGCGCTCACCGACGAGTATGCGCAGCAGTGGTTCTATCTCGACGATTCCGACGGCGACGCCTATGCGTTCTTCGAGGACCTGGGCCGCGTCTGGGCCGAAGCGCTGCTGGCAGCCGATCTGAACGCCGCCGAACGCCGCTCGTGGCAGGAGCGCATCGAAGCCTGGCTGCACGACAACGAATACGGCGACGCCGAGGGCCTCGAAGCCGCCCGACGGGCTGCCAAATACGGGTGGGATGACCCGCTGCTTCAGCGTGTCCTGCGCGACGAACCCCTGTCCGACGACGCCTGGGAAACCTACAACGAGGACGCCTGGGAGGACGCGCTGCTGGAAGCCCAACTCAACGTGCTGGAGCGGCAGGAACGCCACGAAGCGTTTCTGCGTCTCGCCGAGGCGGCCAACCTGCATGGCCGGCGCGCCGTCATGCTGGCGAAACGGGGTCGCGTGGACGAGGCCGTGCAGGTGGCCCGGCAGCACTTCTACAGCCCCCTCGAAGCCCTCACCCTGGCCCGGACGTTGTACCAGGGCGGCGCCGTCGATGCCGCCCTTGACGTAGCCGAGCACGGCCTGACCCTTGCGGATGGCTACGGAAAAGGCGAACTGGCCCTGTGGCTGCGCGAACAGGCCGAGCACGCGGGGCAGGCCGAGCGCGCCCTGCTCGCAGCCCTCACCGTCGTCAAGACGCGCCCCGATCTCGATGCCTACCGCAAGACACAAGCCCTCGCCGGCGACCACTGGCCCGGCCTGCGCGCTGACCTGCTGGAACACCTGCGCAACGCGCCGAATGCCACGCAGGGACCTGTAAGCATCCTCCTCCACGAAGGTATGATCGACGAGGCCATCGCCACAGTGCGTAAGGGCTACGCCGGGTACGATCTGCTCCGGCAGGTCGCCGACGCCGCCATCAAGGCCCGGCCCGACTGGGTCGTCGAGACGGCGCGCAAACAGGCCGAGGACATCATGGACGGCGGCCAGTCGAAATATTACCACCACGCTGCCGACTGGCTGAAGAAGGCGCGCGACGCCTACCGCGCTGCCGGGCGCGAGGCCGAATGGCGGTTCTATCTGGCCGGCCTCAAGGAAAAACATCGGCGCAAGTATGCGCTCATGCCCTTGCTCCAGGCGCTTTAGGCTCCCCTCAATCCGTGACGTTCCGGATAAGACCATGCTCAAACTGACCCTCATCCTGCTTCTGGCCGTCGTCCTTCCGGCATCCGGCCAGCCGACGCCCTCCGCCGAAACGGTGCTCGAAAAAAGCATCGCCTATCACGGGATGGACCGGGCGTGGGAGGGACGGCACCACCGCCTCACCCTCAAAGAAACCCGCCCCGACGGCCATGACCGCACCACGATCCTCGACCTCGACCACACCACGGGCCGCTTCGGCCTGCGCGTCGAGCGCGAGGGCAACCGCGTCGAAGCCGGCCTCCTGGGCGAGACCTGCACCGCCACGGTCAACGGCTCGGCGGACATCCCGGACGACCTGCGCCAGCGCTATCGCCTCTCGTGCGACGGCCTCCGGTGGTGGCGCAGCTACTACGGCTACCTCTACGGCCTGCCTGCCAAACTCAAAGACCCCGGCACCCGCCTCGACCCGGAAGTCCAAACTACCACCTTCCAGCAGCGCGACGTGCTGGCGCTCAAAGTGACCTACGACGAGGCCGTCGGCAAGGACACCTGGTACTTCTACGTGGATCGGCAAACCTACGCCCTCACCGGCTGCCGCTTCTACCACGACGAAAGCCGCAACGACGGCGAATACCTCGTCTTCGAGGGCGAAGTGGCACAAGACGGCCTCCGATTGCCGAAGTCCCGCGCCTGGTACACCAACGCCGACGACCAGTACCTCGGCACCGACGTCATCGAAGCCTACGCGCGCGTGGCTCCGGGCGGCCGGTGAGGTCGATGACCTTCAACTCGTCCTCGTCCGGGGCGCGCAGCAGCGGGAAGTCGAAGATCCGGCCGCTGCCGGCCCACGCCTTCCGGTCGCCGCGCACCTCCAGCAAGCCCTGGCGCAGCGCCTCCTCCGTCGTCAGCACGCCCGAGACGACCGCGAGGTAGGTGTCCGGGTCGGTTTCGAGGACGAAGTCCGGCTGCGACGCCGGCCCCGGCCCCGTCGTCAGCGCGCCGTCATCGAGGTGCGCGTGAAAAACGTCGTGGCCGACGCGGAACTCGCAGGCGACGCGCACGCCGGCGGCCCGGTCGGGGCGGAGGGCGGCCTTCAGCGCGAGCTGGCTCCAGTGCGGGCCGTAGGCGTCGTCCGCGGCGGGGCGGCCGAGGTACGCCTGGCCCCACCGGGTCAACTCGACGAGGGCGGGTTCGAGGGCGCGGCCCCGCTCGGTCAGCACGTAGGCGTCGGTGGAGGCGGGCGCCGGCAACCTGCGACGCTGCAAGACGCCCTGCGCGTCGAGAAACTTCAGCCGCCGGGCCAGCAGGTTGGTGCCGATGCCGGGCAGATGCCGCAGCAGATCCTTGTAGCGCTTCGGCCCCGTCAACAGTTCGCGGACGATCAGCAGGCTCCATCGTTCGCCCAACACGTCGAGGGCGCGGGCGAGGCCGCAGTACTGGCCGTAGGTTCTCTTTTTCATCGCTCCGGGCAAGGCTCAGGCTCACAGGGGCACCGGAGTCAAGATACGCATTCACCAAGAACTATCGAACACTTTAAAAATATATAGTCTTCGGTGCGATTTGACGACGCCGACCATCCCCCGACGCCGCTCGTCGCCTGGCTCCGCCGCGCAACGCAACGACCAACGAGAGGACGAAAGATGCTTCGTCCCCTTGTCCTCTCGTCGATTCGTCCTCTCGTCCCCTCGTAGGCTCGTGCGATGCGCGCGCCTTACTCCTCGGCGTCCATAGCCATCGCAGGCGTCTCTTGATACAGCAGCGACAGCCATTGCTCCCCACGCTTCACGTAGACCGAAGTCGCCCAGACCGGCGTAGGCAACACGTATTCGTCGCACGTGGCGTCCTGGTGGGCCTTGTAGGTGAGAATGGCGGTGTCGCCGGACATCACCAGTTGGAAATCCTCCTGCGAGACGCTTCTGACTTCGCAACTGGCTTCGTCCATGCCCTTGATCATCTGCTCTTTGTTCATCACGCCCGACGCGCCGACGAGGAGCGCCTCGTCCGCCAGGTAGCCCTTGAAGAAGTCGGCGTCATGGTTCTTCCAGGCGTCCCAGGCCTTCTTCTCCATCGCCGTAAGTTTCTCTTTGATCGCTCCCTTGTCCATCTTTTGACCGAGGGACAGGGACGCCGTCAGCACC
>JBFGTT010000126.1:0-8049 GCA_041565995.1 Rhodothermales bacterium | reverse complement strand
GCCGTACGTCGTCCCTCCATCGTCCGCCGTCTCTACACCATGCCGCTGCGTTTGCGCAGCACCCACTCGGCCGTCAGCAGCACGATGACGAGGGCGATGAAGACGGGCAGGCGCCACAGTTCCGTCTCGCGCGTCTCTTCGAAGACGACCGGCGTGAACGCCTCCGACGTGTTGAGGGCGGCGGGGAGGGCCGGCAGCTGCTCCGGGGGATAGAACGCGCCGCCGGAGCGCCCGGCGATCTGCCGCAGCAGCGCCGCATTGGCGCGCGTCTCCTTGAACTCCAGCGTGAGGGCGCCGACGGCGAAGGCGCCGTTGTCGGTGCCCAGCGTGAGGCCGTTGCGGTCGGCCTGGGCACGGTACCGGTAGGCGCCTTCGGGCAGCGAGCCCACGTCGAGCACGTAGCGCCCGTTGCCCACCGGCTCCATCACGTACGGATAGCGGGTGCTGTCGGGCGCGGTCACTTCCAGCGCGACGGAGGCGTCGCTGACGGGGTTGAGGCTCTCGTCGTAGACCTGCCCGGTGAACTGAATCGGCTCGTCGCCGGAGAAGAGGGCTTCGACCGGCTCGACGCGCACGCGGCGATCGTCTTCGGGCGTGGTGAGCCACTGGACGAGGTTCGAGAAGAGGCCGGGCCAGAAGGGGGCGTAGGCTGCGAGGTCGTCGGGCAGGTTTTTCCAGCGCCAGGTGCCCGATCCGAGTAGCGCCGCCGAGCGGCTGCCGGCCCTGCGGCGCACCACCAGCAGCGGGTCGTCCAGGCGCACGCCTCGCACGTCGATGGTGGCCAGCACGCGGGCGTCGGGCGAGGGCTGCCAGCGGCTCTGGCTGTAGAGCAGCGGCGGCAGGGCGCCCAGCGAGGCCGGGCGCTGCGGCACTTCCAGGATGGGGTGTTGCTCGCCGCGCGGGGTCAGCACGAACGACGCCTCGGCGAAGCTGGGGCGGTTGCGTTCGGGCACGGCCGGCAGCACGTCCTTCAGCGTCGCGCCGACGGCGGCCAGGTCGGTCTGCCGGGTCAGCAGGAACAGCAGCGGCTTGCCGTCGAGGGCGGCTTCGGCCAGGCGTTGCAGCACGCCCCGGTCGGCGGCGCGGCCCGGATAGCCGACGAGCGCCAGCAGGTCGAAGCTGCTGAGCGAGGCGGGGAAGGCGCCCTCGTAGAAGACCCCCGGCGTCTTCTGCACGAACGAGACGATCTCGGTGTTGCCGTCTTCAAGCAACTGGCGGGCGGCGGCCAGGTCGGGGCCGGGCGCGGCGGCCAGCAGCAGCACGCGCCTCTTGCTCTTGAGCACCCGCACCGTGACCGTCTCGGTGTTGTTGCGGAAGGTGACTTCGCCCGGCAGGTGGGTCAGCGCCACGGTCACCTGTTGCAAGCCCTCGGCCTGCGGCGTGTAGCGCAGATCGACCGGCACCTCGGCAGTGCCCTCCGGCAGACGCACCGACGCCGAGCCGAGCACCCGCCCGCCCTGCGTCAGCGAGACGATCACCTGCTCGCCGGCGAACCCTTCGGCCCGCAAGCCCACCTGCACCGGCAGTTCGGCGCCGACGTAGGCGATTTCGTTGGCCGTCACCCGGCGGATCTGTACGTCGCGCCGCCGTAGCGTGTCGCCCACGGCGACGGTGTAGATGGGCACGGGGTAGCGTTCGGCCAGGTAGAGCGGGTTGCGGCCCGTGTTGTACTGCCCGTCGGAGATCAGCAGCACCCCGCGCAGGTTCTGGTCCTGCAAGGCGTCGCGGACGTAGTCGAGGGCCTGGGCGATGTTGGTGCGCGCGCCCTCGAAGCGCAGCGAGTCGGGGGTGCCGGGGCCGTCGGGCAGCGGGCGGGCGGTGCCGCTGAAGGCGAAGAAGCGAGCCTGCCCGCGCACCTGGTCGAGCGGCAGCGACCGGAGCGTCTGGCGGGTGGCCGCGGCCAGGTCGAGCACGGCGTCTTCGGTTTCGGCCTCCAGGCCGAGGCTCTGGCTGTCGTCGACGAGGACGGCCAGCACGGGCGGGCGCTCGTCGCGCAGGAACCGTCGCCAGATGGGTTCGAAGAGCAGGAACAGGAGCAGGAAGAGCGCCGCGAAGCGCAGGCTCACCAGCACCGCCCGCCGCGCCGTCGAGACGCGCGGTACGCTACGCCGGTACGTCCAGTACGTCAGCGCGGCGGCGCCCAGCAGGCACAGGAGCAGCAGCCAGGGACTGATGCCGAACGAGAGGGACATGGCGGTTCGAGCGGGGTGCGTGGATCGCGGCTCCGGATAAACGTACCGGGCCGGCGGATTGTTTTTGAGTTGAAAATGGGAATTGGAAAATTGAAAATGGTGGGAGATGGCGCTTGGCCCAACCATTCCCATTTTCAACTTCCCAATAGCCAATCCCTACTTCACCAGCAGTATTTTGCCAGTGTGCGAGGCGTCGTCGGTGGTGAGGGTGTAGACGTAGAGGCCCGGCGGCAGCCCGTCGGCGCGGAAGACGATGCGGTTGAGGCCCGTTTGCAGCCGTCCTTCGAAGGGTACGCCTACGCGCCGGCCCAGCAGGTCGTAGACGCGCAGCCGGGCCAGGCCTGCGCCGGCGGGGGCGCGTACCTCGAAGACGGTTTGTTCGGAGAAGGGATGGGGATAGGGCGCCGCGACCAGGAGGTGGCTTGGCGGCAGGATCGCGTCTTCGACGGGAGAGGGATGCTGGGCGGCGGCCTCGATGGCGGAGTCAGCGTTGATGATGCCCCAGCCCAGGTTGTTGTCCGGGGCGCCGGCCTGGCTGGCCGTCTCGCGCAGGATGTCGCGCACGTCGATGGGGTTGAGCCGGGGGTTGACCTGGAGCATCTGGCAGACGACGCCGGAGACCAGTGGCGCCGCGAACGACGTGCCGTTGCCGTTGCTGTAGGACCTGCCGCCGGAGATCAGCCGGACGTTGGCTCCCATCGCCGCTACGTCCGGCTTGGTGCGCCCGTCGGCGGTGGGGCCTCGACTGCTGAATGAGGCTAAGAAAGGGGTCTGTGTTTGAGTGTCGAACCCTACGGCACCGACGGCGATGACCGAGTCGCCGTCGGCGGGGGTGAGCACCAGGCGCCAGGAGCTGATGCCCTCGTTGCCGGCGCTGGCGACGACGACGACGCCCAGTGCGGCGGCCAGGTCGGCTGCGCGCGTGGTGACGCCGGTGTCGCCGTCGAGGTCGGCGGGGGTATAGCTGCGCTGGCCGGGGTCGAACTCGTTGTAGCCCAGCGAAACGTTGACCACGTCCACGCCCATCGCTTCGAGCCATTCCAGGCCCCGGACGAAGTTGTCCTCCTCCTGATTAGTTTCGACGAGTCGGCCATTGAGATCGTTTTGTTCGGTCGTAGCGGCCACCACCTCGGCGCCGTAGCCCGGCCCGATCAAGTCGCCTTCGTCAAACCCGACGGCCACCGAGGCCACCTGCCTCCCATGGCGGCTGTCCTGCGGCTGGCCTACGAAGTTCGAGTCGGCCAGGAGGCGGCCCTCGGCGACGAGGCGCTCGAAGGCGGGGTGATCGAAGCCGCCGAATTCGGTATCCAGAAAGCCGAGGCGCACGCCGGTGCCGTTGATGCCGCGTTCGAGCGGCGCCACGGCGTTGATCAGTTCAAGTTGCGTGCGCGAGGCGCCGTAGTCGAGCAGCGTCGCCTTGCCTGCCGGCTGCGGGGCGCCGACGGGCGGAGCGGCCTCCGGCGCCGGGGCGCGGGCGGCGCTTCCCACAGGCTGCACGGCGCGCACAAAGGGTAGCCTGCGCACCGCCTCTGCCTGCCGGTCGCTCAGGAAGGCGCTGACGGCGTTCAGCCAGCGGCTCTCGGCCAGCGGCGCAATGCCTCGCTGCCGCAGCGCGTCGAGGTAGGCAGGCGAGAGCGGGGCGTCGAGCAGAGGGTCGGGCACGGTGCCGCGCAGCAGCCGGCGGGCGCGGGCGCGCTCGGTGACGCGGTCGGCCTCCGGCACGGTGGCCTTGCCCGCCGCGTCGCGCTTATCTGCCAGAAAGATCCAGTACTTGACCGGCTGCGGATCGGCCTGCCGGGCCGAGGCGGCGGGGACGAGGGCGAAGCCGAGGGCGAGGCTCATCGCCAGCGCGCGCACGATGCCGTTCATAGGGGCAAGGTGTTTAGGAAAGTTCGGGAGATGTACGGCGTGAAACGTAAAACGTGAGGGAGCCTGCCTGGACGCTTCGACGAAGCGCCCTTACGTTTCACGCTTTACGTTTCAAGATCTTAGACGTACGGCATGACGAGGTACACGAGGTAGCCCATGAAGGCGGCCAGCAGCACGCCGCCTTCGAGGCGCGTGATGCGGAAGCTCGTCCAGGCCAGCGGCAGCAGCAGCACGCCGAAGCCCAGCATCACCGGGAAGTGAACCTGGATGGCTTCGGTCTCGACCTGCAACGGGCGGATCAACGAGACCAGCCCGACGACGAAGAGCACGTTCAGCAGGTTGCTGCCGAGCACGTTGCCCATCGACATGTCGGGATCCTTCTTGAGCGCGCTCACCAGCGAAGCGGCCAGTTCGGGCAGGCTCGTGCCGATAGCCACCACCGTCAGGCCGATGACCACCGGGCTGACGCCCAGCCAGTCGGCAAAGTTGACCGCGGCGTGGACCATCAGGCGGGCGCCCAGGGCCAGCAGCACGATGCCGCCGAGCACGAACAGGACTTTCTTCCAGGTGGGGGAGGAGATGTCGTGCTTCTCGATCTCGGTGATCTCGTCCACCCGCACCCTCCGTGCGTGCCGCCGGCAGTCGATCACCACAAAAATCAGGAAGGCGGCCAGGCCGGCTATCAGCAGCAGCCCGTCGAGCTGGCTGATGACGCCGTCGAGGGCGATGAGGTAGAAGAGTCCCATCACGAGCATCATGATGGGATATTCTTTGCGCAGCGTGCCCGGCGCCACGGCCATGGGCAGGATGAGGGCGCTGGCGCCGAGGATCAGCGCGATGTTGCAGATGTTCGAGCCGACGATGTTGCCCAGCGCGATGCTGTCTTCGTGCGAGAGGGCCGCGAAAAAGTTGACCACGAATTCGGGCATCGACGTGCCCAGCGCCACCACCGTGATGCCGACGACCATACGGCGCAGCCCGTATTGAAGCGCGAGGCTGGCGGCTCCCCGGACGAGCCATTCGGCGCCCAGGTAGAGCGCACCCAGCCCCACCGCGAAAATCAGCAGTTGCCAGAGCATTCTATGTAAAACGCGTAAACGTCGAGGTAAAAAAGGCTGCGCGCGTTTTTTCTGGCGCTAGTGCGGCTTGACCAGGGCCTGTCCGCTGAAGGCGCCGGGCAGGAGGCGCTCCGGCGTGGCGGCCTCGGCGGGCGCGTCGCCCCTGTCCATCCAAAGCGTTGCCTCGGGCGCTAGTTCCGCCAGCAGTTGGCGGCAGGCGCCGCAGGGCGTGCCCGTCGGATCCTTCAGGCACGTCAGGTAGAGCGCCGCCGGGTGGCGCAGGCCCCAGGTGAGGGCCGTGCCCAGCGCGTTGCGCTCGGCGCAAAGGATGCGCGACCAGTCGGCGTGCTCGACGTTGACGCCGGGCACGAGGCGCCCCCCCTCGACCACCAGCACGCACCCGACGGGGAACTGCGACTCGGGCACGTGTGCCCGCCCGGCCACGTCGCGCGCCAGGGCGATGCCGTCCTCGGCGCTGCCGGGCGCGGGCGCGTCGAGGAACGGCACGAGGCGCCCGCGGACCGCCGGCAGCTTCGACGCGGTTTCGACGAACACATCGGCGGCGTGTTGTACGAAGGTGCCCTGCGGCGTCGCGCGCAGGAAGGCGACGTCTTCGGGCAGGAAGGCGTGGTTGTACACGACGGCTACGACGTCGGGCCTGCCGGCGGCCACCGCCGTCGAGAAGGCGTTGACGAGGGCGGGGATCAGGAGCGAGAACGAGGCGCTTTCGACGCGGACGCCCGGCACGTAGGCGCCGTCGGAGAGCAACAGCACGGCGGCCTGCCGGCGCCCGGAGTAGGGCACGTGCGCCTGTGCGGCGGCGGAGCGGGCGTGTGCGCGCAACGTCTCCAGCGTCTCGTCCATCCGCGTGCTCGTCGGGGTGGCTTCCGAAAAAAGGCAGGGAGGCTCCTATCCCGTCCAGCAGGCAGATGTTTCCGCGCGGGATTGCTTCACGGCCCGGCAAGCGGTAGATTAAAAGCCATGGGCCGGGATGGCGGAACAGGTAGACGCAACGGACTCAAGGGTTGGGTCTCCTCCGTGGAAACGCGGGGGTAACAAAGGGATCAAAGTCGGCGAACCCTTTCCAGGTCGCGCTGATGGGAACGCCGAGCCAAGTCCCGATCACGTCGGGAAAGGTGTAGAGGCCAGACGGTTCCTGCCTACGTTTCGACCGCGTCGGAATAGGGCAAAGGCATGGTCCAGACCATCAAACGTGCGCGCTGAGGGCCGGCGGGTACGGCAGCGAAAGCTGTAGTGGTACGTAAAATCCGTTGGGGCGCAAGCCCCGTGCGGGTTCGAGTCCCGCTCCCGGTACCATAGGTCCTTGTAAGTCGTTGACTTGCAAGGACCTATGCTTTTATAGGTACAACATAGGTACAACAAAGCATGGAATTCAGTATGTTATGGGGTGTGGGATATTCGCTTCCCGCGCTTCTGTATCGGTGACGGCGCCGGGCGTACCTTGCACGTCGCTCTTCTTCGAGCATCTGTCAGCTTCGATTTTCGCTCATTTTGCTCGATTCCCGACTATCCCGGAACGCAAGTTCTAATAGCATGAAAGACGAATTGGAAGAGATCATGGAAGCGCTGCGCGACACCCGCGTGATCAGCAAGCTGGAACTCGCGCTAAGGGATGCGAGAATCCGGCGACGTTTCCGGCGGCTGCGCAGAGTGAAGACTGTGCTCGAAGCCTGTGAAGCGCTTTCCGAAGAGTTCTACCTGAGTCCGGAGCGAATCAAGTCCATCGTCTATGATCGCCGGCGCGATGAGGTGCATGGTTGATGGCTTCTTTTTCTGGCTGTTGTGCCGTGGCGCAGCAAACATCTCCGTGCGCGAGGTGTATCCTGCACCGAGATCAGGCACCCATGCTACACACCTACTGTAAGTGTCACGTACAACGCCCTTCGCCATGAGCCAGGTGGTCTTAGACATTCCCGATGAGACCCTGTCGGATCTTCGGCTCTCGCCCGAGGCCTTCGGAGAGGAACTGCGCATAGCCGCAGCGATGAAGCTCTTCGAGTTGGGGCGTCTTTCCTCCGGTGCAGCAGCCCGTCTGGCCGGGATCCTGCGCGTGGTCTTCCTCTCGAAGCTGGCCGATTACGGCGTCGATACATTCGATCTGAGCGAGGAGGAACTCCGGCGGGAGACGCTTCCTGGCTCAGATCGATGATCGGCTGGCATGAAGCGATCCCCGTGGCCATGTTGCGCTATGTGCGGCGCCAGGGACCGGGCGGCTGCCATCGGGCTTCGAAGGATCGCCCGGCCGCCGCTGCCGAGGTCGGGGGCCAGAGGAATGCCTTCAGGACCGCGATGACGTCCCGGAGCGTCACCGCCTCGGTTGTCAGCCCTCCCCGGCGCAGGAACGCATTCCATTGCGCCTGCTTCGTTGGATCGTCGGCGAAGGCGTCGGTCAGTGCAAGCGGAAGCCTGGAGGGCAGCGGCGTGTCCCGGCGCTCGAACGTAGCCTTGATGGCCCGAAGCAGCGTCGATCCCTCGAAGGCGAAGTGGCCAGCGAGGTACCACAGATCGTAGAAATCCTTCATCCGGCTGTTGGTGATGCCCAGCTCGACCATCGCCTGAAACTTCTCGGCCACGACGGTCTCCTTCGGGTAGACCGCCAGCGTAGGCGCGGGAAAGTCCAGCAGCACCGGGAAGGCGGCTTTCTGCGGGGCCGGGATGATGGCGTCGCCGAAGCCCACGTCGATTTGCAGGGGGAGGCGTGCTGAGCCGAGATGGGCTTCCACGGTGAGGCGCACCCCGTCGTAGCGCTGATCTTCGCGGATGGCCCGGCCTTGGACGGTCTCCGGCTGAAATACGACGCCGTCCTCCTCCTCGACCGCTGTGGTGCAGATCTCCCGGACGGCTGCTTCCAGGGGGGCGATCTCGCCGGAGCCGAAGGCCAGCAGGTCCAGGTCGCGCGTGGTGCGATG
>JBFGTT010000125.1:0-8050 GCA_041565995.1 Rhodothermales bacterium | reverse complement strand
GACGCCGAGGCCTTCCGCGTGCGTTACCTGGGCCAGCGCAACGGGCTCGTCACCAACCTCTTCAAGCGCATCCGCGAGGTGGCGCCGGCGGACCGCCGCGCCGTCGGGCAGCAACTCAACGCGCTCAAGCAACAGGCCGAAGCACGCCTGCAGGCCGCCCAGGAACACGCGCGCCGCGACCTCCGCGACGACGACGCCCGCCTCGACCTGACGCTGCCGGGCCGCCGCGCCCTCACCGGCTCGACGCACCCCATCACCCGCACGCTCGCGGACATCACGCGCATCTTCGAACGGCTCGGCTTCACGGTGGCCGAAGGACCGGAAATCGAGGACGACTGGCACAACTTCACCGCCCTCAACTTCCCGCCGGACCACCCCGCGCGCGACATGCAGGACACCCTCTTCATCGAAACGCCCGAGGGCGAGCAGGGCAGCGTGCTGCTGCGCACGCACACCTCGCCCGTGCAGATCCGCGTGATGCAGAACCGGCCGCCGCCCTACCGCATCATCGCGCCGGGGCGCGTCTACCGCAACGAGGCCATCTCCTACAAGTCGTTCTGCCTGTTCCACCAGGTCGAAGGGCTGTGCGTGGACGAGGGCGTGACGATGGCCGACCTCAAGCACGTCCTGCACACCTTCGCGCGCGCCTTCTTCGGCGACGACGTGCAGGTGCGCTTCCGGCCCAGCTTCTTCCCCTTCACCGAGCCGAGCGCCGAGATGGACATCTGGTGGCCCAAGCCCGACCACCCCGACGGCGGGCAGTGGATGGAAATCCTCGGCTCCGGCATGGTCGATCCCAACGTGCTCGAAGCCGTCGGCGTCGATCCGGAGCGGTACACGGGCTACGCCTTCGGCATGGGCGTCGAGCGCCCGGCCATGCTCCGCTACGACATCGACGACATCCGCCTGTTCTACCAGAACGACGCGCGGTTCCTGGATCAATTCTGAGCAAGCCCTCGGCTATGAAAATCTCCTACAACTGGCTCAAAGACTACGTCGATCATCCCCTCTCGCCCGGGGCGCTGGGCGAGCGCCTGACGATGGGCGGCCTCGAACTCGAAGACGTGCAGACGCTCGGCGCCTCGCTCGAAGGCGTGGTCGTCGGGCGCGTGCTGGCGGTGCGGCCGCATCCCAACGCCGACCGCCTGACGCTCTGCCGCGTGGACGTGGGCAACGGCGCGCCGCTGCAGATCGCCTGCGGGGCGCCCAACGTAGCCGCCGGGCAGAAGGTGCCCGTCGCCACCGTGGGCACGACGCTGAGGTTGCCGAGCCGCGCCCATCCCGGCCAGAAAGAAGCCGTCCAAATCACGAAGGCGAAGCTGCGCGGCGAGGTCTCCGAAGGGATGATCTGCGCCGAAGACGAACTCGGCCTCTCGGACGACCACGCGGGCATCATGGTCCTGCGCGAGGATGCCGAGGTGGGCCGGCCCTTCGAAGCCTACCTGGCCCGGCAAGGCCTGGCCGCCGCCGATACCGTGCTCGACCTGGCCGTCACGCCCAACCGCCCCGACGCCACCAGCCACCTCGGCGTAGCCCGCGACGTAGCCGCCCTCACCGACGCCCCCGTGACCCGCCCCGACGTACCCCTGCCGGAACCCGGCGGCGCCGCCGCCGCGCAGGTCGCCGTCGAGATCCGCTGCCCGGAGGAGTGCCACCGCTACGTGGCCCTGCTGCTGCGCGGCGTCGCGATCCGGGAGTCGCCCCCGTGGCTGCAGCAGCGCCTGCGGGCCATCGGCCTGCGCCCGATCAACAACGTGGTGGACGTGACCAACTACGTGATGTACGAGTGCGGGCAGCCGCTGCACGCCTTCGATTTCGACCGGGTCGAGGGCGCCAGGATCGTCGTGCGCCGCGCCGAAGAGGGCGAGCGTTTCACCACGCTCGACGGCAAGACGCACACGCTGCCCGCCGGCGTCGTGCTCATCTGCGACGCCGCGCGCCCCGTCGCCCTCGGCGGCATCATGGGCGGCGAGAACTCGGAAGTCAGCCCGGAGACGACCAACGTGCTGATCGAGAGCGCCTACTTCGACCCGTCGGTCACGCGGCGCTCGGCCAAGGCCCTCGGCATCACCAGCGACGCCTCCTACCGCTTCGAGCGCGGCGTCGATGCCGACGGGCAGGTGTGGGCGGCAGCCCGCGCGGCGCAGTTGATGACGGCGCTGGGCGGCGGCCATCAGGTGCCCGGCATGGTGGACGCCCACCCGACGACGCCGCAGCCCCGCGTGCTGGCGCTGCGCCCGGCACGTATCGCCAGGATCCTGGGCGTCGAGATCCCGAAGGACGAGGCCGCGCGCATCCTCACGGCCCTCGGCTTCGCCGTGGAGGACGACGCCGCCGAGGCCGTGCTGCGCTGCACCGTGCCCACCTTCCGCCCCGACGTCGAACGCGAGATCGACTTGATCGAGGAGGTGGCGCGCATCTACGGCTACGAGCGCATCCCCGAACCGACGCACGCGACGCTGCCCCACTTCGTCCCGCGCGCCGAGCCTGCCGGCGAGATCCGCCGCGCCGTGCACCGGCTGATGCAGGGCTTCGGCTACCGGGAGTTCTACACCAACAGCATCCTGCCCCGCGAAGACGCCGAGCGTTTCAACCGGCCCGTGCTCGGCAGCCAGGGCGCCGTCGTCGAGACCCTCAACCCGATCTCGCAGGAGATGACGACGCTGCGGCCGAGCCTGCTGCCCGAAGTGCTCAAGGCCATGGCCTTCAACCGGAACCACGGCCAGGACGTGCTGCGCTGCTACGAGCTCGGCCACGTCTTCTACCGCACCGACCGCGCCGATGGGCCGGTGCCGGGCTACGCCGAACACGAGGCGTTTCTGCTGGCCGCCGCCGGCCCCGACGCGCCCACGGCCTGGGACCGACCGCCCCGCCCGGTCGATTTCTTCGACGTCAAGGGGGCCGTCGAGGGTCTGCTCGAAGCCCTCCGCATCCCGGACGTGGCGATGACGCCCGTCTACGAAAGCACGCCCGTGACGGCCTACCACCTCGCCGTGACGGCTGCCGGGCGGCGCCTCGGCGTCGTCGCCCGCCTGGCCGACGCGCTGGCGGACGAGCTAGACCTGAAGACGCCCGTCTACTTCGCCGAGCTAGACTTCGAGGCGCTCACGGCGCTGGCCACGCCGGGCCTGGAGCGGGTCTATCAGCCCGTCAGCCGCTACCCCGTCGTCGAGCGCGACCTGGCCGTCGTCGTGGATCGGGCGCAGGAAGCAGGGCCGATGCAGGCGACGATCCGCGCCGCCGGGCAGCCGCTGCTGCGCCAGGTGGGGGTCTTCGATCTCTACGAGGGCGAAGGCATCGAGGCGGGCCGCAAGAGCGTGGCCTTCTCGCTGCGCTTCGGCGCCGAGCGCACGCTGACCGACGCCGAGGTGGACGCGGCCATCACCGCCATCCTCCAGGCACTCGAACAAGCGCACGACGCCGTGCTGCGCACCTAGCGAGGAGACGACGAATCGACAAATCGAATGTTGTCTTTTCGTCCAAACGTCCATACCTCCATTCGTCCACACGTCCTTCTCCCAAACCCACACATCCCTCCGAAAAACGCTGTATATTGTCCGGCGACCCACGGTCCCCCCATTGATCAGGCAGAGGACGAACGAGCGATGAGCAACCCTTCGGGCCGAGATAGCGCGCGGCGGGCGGCGGAGGCGGCGTCGCAGCCGGAGGCGCAGGCCGCCCCCGAACCGGGCAACGGCACGCCGCCCCAGCGTAAAGGCCAGGTACACCTGAAAAGCCCCCAGTCGCTGGAGCGGCTGCGCGACCGGGTGCGCGAGGCCGCGCGCGAACTCGAACGACTGCGCAAAGAAAACACCGCGCTGGCGACGCGCATCCGCGAACTCGAAGCCCGCCCCGCCGTCGATGCCGAGGGCACCCTCCTGATCTTCGACGAAGACCCGGACGTGCTCCGCGAGAAGGTCGAAGGCTTCATCGAGGCCCTCGACAAGTACCTGGCGCGAGCAGGCTAGGCGGCAGGCGCCGCGCAAGAAGTCCGCGCCTTGCCCAACGCACGCTGCCCATTCGCACGCTCTTTACGCCATGGAAAAATCGATCCGCGTTCGCATCCTGAGCCGCGAGTATCCGCTGATCGTGCGCGAGGAAGACGAAGCCCTCGCGCACGAGATGGCCGCCCACGTCGAAACCAAGATGCGGGCTTTCAAGAAGTCCCATCCGGAGCAGCCGGACCTGGTGGCGGCGGTCGTCGCGGCGCTGGCGCTGGCCGAAGAACTCTACAGCACCTGGGAGCAAGGAGAACGCGCCCTGCGCAACCTCGAGAGCGAACTCGGCGCGCTCGACCGGCGCCTGGCCGAGGCCCTCTCGGACGGCGCGGCTACCAACGGCACCGCCTCCGGCTCGCAGGCCGCCGGCGAAGACGCCCCGGCCGAGGAGGCTTGATAAAGCCGGCCCGATCCCCTAAATACCAGCAGCGTGGAACAGCCGCCTTGCGGCCTCGTGTAAGGCCGTGCTCGTTCCGGACGCTGGCACGAATCCGCAGCGGACACGGCAAATAAGAACCTATACAATCTTATCCAAGGGAGCTAATCTTCAGATTCGGACACCAGGCCTCTGCCTCGAACCCTGCCTCCGCAGGAGCAGGCGCCTCGAGGTTTCTTCCCGCCGGGAAGAACCGTGGAAGGTGGAAAAATCTGGGCGGCCCCCACCGTGTAAAGAAGGAGGGTTCTTTCCAGACCCGCCGCTGCGGATTCGTGCCAGCCTTTGCAAAACGCCCCGGTAGCGCTGGAACCTACCGGGGCGTTGTTTATTTTCTCGTAGCATACCGGGGGCCGAGGCGCGCTCGCACGGGCCGCTCCACCCCGGCAGCTACCCCACAACCAGAGACCGGAACCGGACCATGATCCCGACGACAGTGACGCTGATCGTCGCGGTGGTCGCGCTGGGAATAGGCATCGCTGTTGATAGATTGCTCCTTGCCCGCACGGGGCGGGGCGAGCTGGCGCGCGCCAGAGAACGCGCCGAGCGCCTGCTGACCGAAGCCGAGCAAGAAGCCGTCGCGTTCCGCCAGGAACACATCGACACGGCGAAAGCCGAGCTCGAGCGCCAGCAAAAGGCGTTCGAGCAAGAGCGAGACGAGGCCACGCGCACCCTGCGGCGTTCCCGCCAGAAGCTGGAACAACGCCAGCAGAAACTCAACAACCGCGTGCAGCGCGTCAACGAGCGCGAAAGCGCTTTGCACAAAGCCGTCGAGGCCGTCGAGGCGCTGCGCAAAGAGACCGAGCAACACCATCGCCACGCCGAGCAGTTGCGCGCCCGCGCCGCCGCCCTCAAGCAAGACGCCGCCGCCCAACACGACGCCCTGACGCAACGCCAGCAGGAGATCGACCTGCGCGAGGCGGCGATGACAGCCCGGCAGACGACGCTCGATCAGATGATCGACGAGCAAATCCGCAAGCTGGAACAGGTCTCGGGCATGACGCAGCGCGAGGCCCAGGAATCCCTGCGCGAACAACTCGTCGACGAAGCCCGGCTCGAGGCCAGCTCGCTCGTCAAAGAGATCCGCGACGAAGCCCGGCTGACGGCCAACCGCGAGGCGCGCAAGATCATCCTGACGGCCATCCAGCGCACGGCGGCCAGCCACGCCATCGAAAACACCGTCTCGGTGGTCAACATCCAGTCGGATGAGATGAAGGGGCGTATCATCGGGCGGGAGGGTCGCAACATCCGCGCCTTCGAGGCCGCCACGGGCATCGAGGTCATCGTCGACGACACGCCCGAGGCGGTCATCCTTTCCGGCTTCGACCCCGTCCGGCGCGAGGTGGCCCGCCTGTCGCTGACGCAACTGATCCAGGACGGGCGCATCCATCCGGGCCGCATCGAGGAGGTCGTCGAGAAGGCGGCGGCAGAGATGGAGGGAGAACTCGTTGAGATCGGCGAGCGCACGGTGATCGATCTGAGCCTGCACGGCCTGCACCCGGAACTCATCCGCCTCATCGGGCGCATGCGCTACCGCACCAGCTACGGCCAGAACCTGCTGGCGCATTCCATCGAGACGGCCCGCATCGCCTCGCTGATCGCCGCCGAGTTGGGCCTCGACGCCGCCAAGGCCCGCCGCGCCGGCCTGCTGCACGACGTGGGCAAGGTGGTCGAGGAGGAGATCGAGCAGCCGCACGCCCTCGTCGGGATGGAGCTGTGCCGCAAGTACAAGGAGGACGAGGACGTGTGCAACGCCGTCGGCGCGCACCACGACGAGATCGAGATGACGGCCATGATTTCGCCGATTGTGCAGGCCGCCGACGCGATCTCCGGGGCGCGGCCCGGCGCCCGGCGCGAGGCCCTGCAAGCCTACATCAAGCGCCTGGAGAAGCTCGAAGAGATGGCCGCCTCGTTCGAGGGCGTCGAGCGCGTCTACGCCATCCAGGCCGGGCGCGAGATCCGGGTGCTGGTCAACCACGCGCTGGTCTCCGACGCACAGGCCGAGCAACTGGCCCAGGACATCTCGAAGAAGATCCAGCAAGAGATGCAATACCCCGGCCAGATCAAGATCACCGTCATCCGCGAGGTGCGCTCGATCTCGTACGCCAAGTGAGGCGGCGATTGCGCCCCGGCCCATCTGCGCCTCAGGCCGCCGTCGCGTCGGTGTGGAAGATGCCGAAGAGGCCGCCGCCGGGGTCCTTGCAGTAGGCCACGTAGCCCACGCCCGGCACGGCCATCGTAGGCACGACCACCTCGCCGCCGCCGGCGACGACCCGCTCGACGTACGCCGCCACCGAGTCCACCTCGACGGTGTTGACGGTGCGCGGCTGGCCGTCGCGCGAGGGCATCAGGCCGCCGTTGATGCCCGGCGTGCCATCGGCGCCGGTGGTGACGAGCCAGTAGGCCTGCTCGCCGCCGCCCCACGGCTGGAACGTCCATCCGAAAACGTCCTCGTAAAAGGCGATCTCGCGCGCGGCGTCGACGGCGTGGATCTCGAAGTGCACGATTCTCGACATGGTGGCGCCTCCTGGATTGGTTGGACGAAAGCTACGGTGTGTTGCCAAAGTACGCCGAACGGGTGCCACCCCGGCTTCATAGGTGCAGATGCCCGTTTTCGCCCGGTTGCGGAGCCGGTTTCTTCGTGCCTGCCACCGTAGAAATCCGTATCCTTGCGGAGCTTCCCGGTTCGTTCCCTTGCCCCTCCGCCAACCGGATACCCTCATGCGCTTCGCCCGCCCGCTGCTCCCGGTGCTCCTCCTCGCGGGCCTGCTCGGCTGCGAGCCTGCCGCCGAATCCGACGACGCCCTGCGCGCGCACGCCCGCGAACTGGCCCAGACGTTCCTCATCGTGGACGGCCACATCGACGTGCCCTACCGCATGACCGAGCGCGAAGAGGACATCAGCCAGGCCACCGAACACGGCGACTTCGACTATCCGCGCGCCCGCGAAGGCGGCCTCGACGCCCCCTTCATGTCCATCTACGTCCCCTCCGACCGCCAGCAGACGCCCGGCGCCGCGAAAGCCCTGGCCGACTCGCTCATCGACATGGTGGAGGGTTTCGTGGCGTACGCGCCCGACAAGTTCGCCCTGGCCTTCTCGGTCGAGGACGTGCGGCGCAACCACGAGCGCGGCCTGATCTCGCTGCCGATGGGCATGGAAAACGGCGCCCCCGTCGAAGACGACCTGGCCAACCTCCGGCACTTCTACGACCGCGGCATCCGCTACATCACGCTGACGCACGCCCGCGACAACCAGATCTGCGACTCGTCCTACGACTCGACGCGCACCTGGAACGGCCTCAGCCCCTTCGGCGCCGACGTGGTGGCCGAGATGAACCGCCTGGGCATCATCGTCGACGTCTCGCACGTCTCCGACAGCGCCTTCTACCAGGTGATGCGCCGCACGACGGCGCCCGTGATCGCCTCGCACTCGTCGGCGCGCGCCTTCACGCCAGGCTTCGAGCGCAACATGAGCGACGAGATGATCCGGCGCCTGGCCCGGAACGGCGGCGTCCTCATGATCAACTTCGGATCGAGCTTCCTCAGCGGCGAGATCCTGCAGCAGTGGGAGGCGGCGCAGCAGCACGTCGAGCACTACCTGGCGGCCAACGGCCTCGCCG
>JBFGTT010000124.1:0-8050 GCA_041565995.1 Rhodothermales bacterium | reverse complement strand
GAGGCCGACGTGGCTGTCGCCCATGTCGCCCTCGATCTCGACGCGCGACACGAGCGCGGCCACCGAGTCGATGGCGACTACGTCGAGCGCGCCGCTGCGCACGAGCATCTCGCAGATGTTGAGGGCCTGCTCGCCGGTGTCGGGCTGTGCGATGAGCAGTTCTTCGATGTTGACGCCCAGTTGGGCGCCGTAGGTGGCGTCGAAGGCGTGCTCGGCGTCGATGAAGGCGCAGGTGCCGCCGAGCTTCTGCGCCTCGGCGATGATGTGCGTGGCGAGGGTCGTCTTGCCGGAGGATTCGGGGCCGAAGATTTCGACGACGCGCCCGCGCGGCACGCCGCCGACGCCGAGGGCGGCGTCGAGGGCCAGCGAGCCGGTCGGGATAGCCTCGACGGCGATGACGGGCGCATCGCCCATGCGCATGATGGAGCCTTTGCCGAACTGTTTCTCGATTTGCTTGAGCGCCAGGTCGAGGGCCTTCTGCTTCGAAGCGTCGGTAGATGCCATGATGTCAGCCAGGTTTGAGGGCGTAGAAACGTCGTGTTGGAAGCGCGTGGTGCGCGTCGGCGGCCAAGATAGTCCGGCCCGGTGTCAGCCTCGTGTCACCCCTGCTGCGGCGATGAAAAAAGCGCCTCGGGTTACCACCTCAACGGCGGCATGAAAACGCGAGGCGGCGGGTCAGGGTCCCCGGTCCGGCCCGGCGGCGCCCTGTTTTTTTTCGGGATCCGGCTCGTTTTCCGGGGCGGCCTCCAGCAGCCGGCGGCGAGCCAGTTCCAGCACCGCCGTGGCCGAGCGCTCCTTGTTCTGCTCTCGGTCCTGCCCGAAGTGCAGCAGCCGGGCCGCCTCGCCCCCGGCGTCGGCGCAGGCGATCCAGACGGTGCCGACGGGCTTTTCGGGCGTGCCGCCGGTGGGGCCGGCGATGCCGGTGGTGGACAGGCCGAGGTCGGCGCCGAGGGAGCGGCGCACGCCGCGCGCCATCTGCCGCGCCACCGCCTCGCTGACGGCGCCCTCCTGCTCCAGCGCGCGGGCCGCCACGCCCAGCCGCTGCTGCTTGACCTCGTTCGAGTAGGCCACCACGCCGCCGACGACGTACGCCGACGAGCCGGGGACGTTGGTGAGCCGGTGCAGCACCAGCCCGCCCGTGCAGCTCTCGGCCACGGCAACCCTCAGGCCGCGCTCGGCGAGCAGGCGGCCCAGGACGGCTTCAAGGCTGTCGCTGTCGCGTCCGTAGACGTAGGCGCCGATGCGACGGCGCAGGTGGGCTTCCAGGCGGTCCAGCCGGGCTTCTACCGCCGCGCGCTCCTGGCCCGTGGCGGTCAGGCGCAGGCGGACGGCACCGGCGCCGGGCAGGTAGGCCAGGCGCAGCCCCGGCTCCAGGTGCTCCGAGAGGTCGCCGATGCGTTCTTGCAGGTTCGACTCGCCGACGCCCGCCGTCAGCAGCGTCCGGTGGGCGATGACGCGCAGGCCGCTCTGCCGGCGCAGGCGGGGCGCCACTTCTGCTGCAAAGAGGGCCTGCATCTCTGCGGGCACGCCCGGCAGCACCACCACGATGCACCCGCCGCCGGCGTGCCAGAGGCCCGGCGCCGCGCCGACCGGGTTGTCGAGCACCTCGAAGCCTTCGGGCACCAGCGCCAGCTTCCGGACGGCCTCCGGCATCGCGCGCCCACGCTGCCGGTAGCGCTCGACGAGCCTGTCGAGGACGGTCGGATCGAGCCGCAGCGGCGCCTCGAAGCAGGCGGCGACGGCCTCCACCGTCAGGTCGTCGTGCGTGGGGCCGAGGCCGCCGGTAAGCAGGACGAGGTCCGAGGCGGCGCAGGCGCGGTCGAGTTCCGCGTCGATGGCGGCGGCCTCGTCGCCGAGCGTCACCACGCGCGCCAGGTCTACGCCCAGCAGGCTCAACTGCTCGCCCAGCCAGGCCGCGTTGGTGTTGACCACCTGCCCGATGAGCAGCTCGTCGCCGATGGTCAGCAGGGTCGCTTTCATGTTGGGTGATTGAGTCTTGGGGTGTTGGGGTGTTCGAGTGAACACCCTAACATTTTAACACCTCAACATCTGAACTTACGCCTGCCGCGCGTCCGACCACGCCTGCGGGTCTTGCTGCCAGGCGCGCAGGCTGTGGAGGGCTTCGGGGGACAGCCTGCCTTCGGCTTCGGCCACGGCCAGCAGCGTTTCGAAGCCGGTCAGCGTGTAGCAGGGCACGCCGGCCTGCTCGAACAGGGCGCGGGCCGCCGGCAGGCCGTAGGAAAAGACCGCCAGCAGCGCCTCGACGTGCGCGCCGGCGGCCTGCACCGCCTCCACCACCGCCATCGACGAGCGTCCCGTCGAGATCAGGTCTTCGACGACGACGGCGCGTTGCCCCGGCGCAATCCGGCCCTCGATCCGGTTGCCCCGCCCGTGCGCCTTCGGCTGCGCGCGCACGTAGGCCAGGGGCAGGTCGAGGCGGTCGGCCAGCCAGGCGGCGTGCGGGATGCCGGCGGTGGCCGTCCCCACGATCACGCCGGGCGTGAGGCCGTGGCGCCTCAGCAGCGCAGCGAAGCCCTCGGCGAGCCGCCGTCGCACCGGCGGGTGCGCCATCGTCAGGCGGTTGTCGCAGTAGATGGGCGACCGGAGGCCCGAGGCCCAGGTAAAGGGCGCCTCCGGGGAGAGCGAGACCGCGCCGATGGCCAGCAGATCCGCCGCGATGCGCCGGGAGAGCGGGGCGTCCGGTTCAGCCATTGAACTGCGCGGGGGGGACGTATTCCTGGTGGAGCAGGTACCAGACGCCGGTGAAGACGGTCACGACCACGACCACCATCAGCACCACGAAGGGGATGGCGCTGGCGAGCACCCCATCGGCCAGTTCCGCCAGCCGCCCCGGCAGCCGCTGCGCCGCCAGCAGCACCAGCATCCCGATCAAAAAGGCGAGTTGCAGCGACGTTTTGGCCTTGGCCATCGGGATGGTGCGCAGCGTGCGGCCCTGTGCCTCGACCCACATCCGCAGGCCCGTCACCGCCACGTCGCGCAGGGCGATGAGCGCCACGGCCCACCAGGGCACCAGCGCCGGCAGCATCACCGAGAGCGCGATGAACGTGCCCAGCACCAGCACCTTGTCGGCGAAGGGATCGAGGAACTGCCCCAGGCGCGAGCGCACCCCGTAGGAGCGAGCCAGCTTGCCGTCGAGGTAGTCCGAAAGGGCCGCCAGGATGAACAGCACCAGCGCCCCGACTTGCCCGAGGAGCGTGCCCGAGAACAGCAGCACGAGCAGGATCGGCGTCAGCACGATGCGGCTGATGGTGAGCGCGTTGGGGACGTTTTTCATAACGCGGAGGCGGGGCCGTGGCATCCCTGCAATATAACACCATAGGGCGAGTATTGCCGCGCCTGCGACGAGGATTCAAAAACGGCGTCCCGGTGAGCGGGGGGCGCCGCCCGGCCCGGCTGCTAACTTTGCAGGACCGCCGGCGCCGCCGCCGCCAGAAATGACGCGCTACGGGGCCGGCGGCGCGGTGTGCGTCGCCGGAGCCTGCCAATGTGACCGATCCTCGCCTACGGCACCGTTCTTGATGCGGGACCGGGTGGAGCTTGCAATACCTCCTTCCGCGCACTCCCTTCCAAGCATTCAGGCAACGACGACACCGCTATGGCAAAGATTATCGGCATCGACCTGGGAACGACCAACTCGGTGGTCGCCGTCATGGAGGGCGGCGAGCCGAAGGTCATCGAAAACGCCGAGGGCGCCCGCACGACGCCCTCGGTGGTCGCCTACAAGAAAGACGGCGAGCGCCTCGTCGGGGCGCCGGCCAAACGCCAGGCCATCACCAACCCGACCAACACCATCTTCTCGATCAAGCGCTTCATGGGCCGCAAGCACAGCGAAGTGACCGGGGAGATGAAGACCGTCCCCTACGAAGTCGTCCAGGGTGACGGCGGCGTGGCCCGCGTCAAGGTGGGCGACCGCCTCTACACCCCGCAGGAGATCTCGGCGATGGTGCTCCAGAAGCTCAAGCAAACCGCCGAAGACTACCTGGGCGAGAAGGTCACCGAGGCCGTCATCACCGTCCCGGCCTACTTCAACGACGCCCAGCGCAAGGCCACCAAAGAGGCCGGCCAGATCGCCGGGCTTAACGTGCGCCGCATCATCAACGAGCCTACGGCGGCGGCCCTCGCCTACGGCCTCGACAAGAAAGACCAGGAGATCACCGTCGCCGTCTACGACCTCGGCGGCGGCACCTACGACATCTCCATCCTCGAACTCGGCGAAGGCGTCTTCGAGGTCAAGTCCACCAACGGCGACACCCACCTCGGCGGCGACGACTTCGACCAGCGCCTGATCGACTACATCGCCGACGAGTTCAAGAAGAACGAAGGCATCGACCTGCGCCAGGACGCCATGGCCCTGCAGCGCCTCAAAGAGGCCGCCGAAAAGGCCAAAATCGAACTCTCGGCTGCCAACCAGACCACCATCAACCTGCCCTTTATCACCGCCACGCAGGAGGGGCCCAAGCACCTGACGATGGAACTGACGCGGGCCAAGTTCGAACAGCTCATCGACGACCTGATCGAACGCACCATCGGCCCGATGGCGCAGGCCCTCAAGGACGCCGGCAAGCAAAAGAGCGACATCGACGAGGTCATCATGGTCGGCGGCTCTACGCGCGTGCCGAAGGTGCAGGAGACCGTCGAGACGTTCTTCGGCAAGAAGCCCAACCGCACGGTCAACCCGGACGAGGTCGTCGCCGTGGGCGCGGCCATCCAGGGCGGCGTGCTCTCGGGCGACGTGACCGACGTGCTGCTGCTGGACGTGACGCCGCTCAACCTGGGCATCGAGACCCTCGGCGGCGTGATGACCTCGCTCATCGAGGCCAACACCACCATCCCGACGCGCAAGCAGGAGATCTTCTCGACCGCCTCGGACAGCCAGCCCTCCGTCGAGATCCACGTGCTTCAGGGCAACCGCGAGATGGCCGCCGGCAACCGCACCATCGGGCGCTTCCACCTCGACGGCATCCCCCCTGCCCCGCGCGGCATCCCGCAGATCGAAGTCACCTTCGACATCGACGCCGACGGCATCCTCAACGTCTCGGCCAAAGACAAGGCCACGGGCAAGGAGCAGTCCATCCGCATCGAAGCCTCCAGCGGCCTCAACGAAGCCGAGATCGAGAAGATGCGCCAGGACGCCAAGTCGCACGCCGCCGAGGACAAAAAGCGCCGCGAAGAGGTCGAAAAACTCAACCAGGCCGACTCGCTCATCTACTCGACCGAGAAGAACCTCAAGGAGTTCGGCGAGAAGGTCTCGGCGGAGAACAAGGCCAAGGTCGAAGCCGCCCTCGAACGGCTCCGGGGCGCCCACAAGGAGCGCAACTTCGCCGAGATCGACTCGGCGATGGAGCAGCTCAACCAGGCCTGGAGCGCCGCCGGCACGGAGATGTACCAGGCCCAGCAGGAGGCCGCCGCCACGGGCAACGGCGCCGACCCCGAAGCCGAAGCCGCACCGGACACCGAAGACGTCCGGGACGTCGACTTCGAGGTCGTCGAGGACGACGACGACAAGAGCTAACCGCCCGGTTAGCCTTCACCGATAGATCAAAGGCCCTGGTCGCTGCGGCGGGCAGGGCCTTTCTATTTTGGATTGCAGATTGGGGATTTTGGATTGGGCTTTTTTCCAGGGCCATCGCCTTCCGCGTGCTGCGGCGTCACTTGACCAGCAGCATCGTCTTCGTCGCGGAGAAGCGTCCGGCTTCGAGGCGGTAGACGTAGACGCCGCTGGGTAGCCCGTCTGCGTCGAAGCGAACGACGTGCTTGCCCGGCGGGTAGCGTCCGTCGGCCAGGGTGCGCACGCGCTGCCCCAGCACGTTGTGCACCGTCAGCGTCACGACGCTCGCGCGGGGCACGGTGAAGGAGATCGCGGTGGTGGGATTGAAGGGGTTGGGGAAGTTCTGGAAGAGGACGAAATCCGCCGGCACCTCGCCGGTGTGCTCGGCGGCGGTGGGCATGACCTCGATGGGTCCCTGCGGCGTCAGGTCCTTGTCTTGCAGGCCGGGTAGATCGACCCCGTAGCGATAGGCGCGAAAGATGCTGTTGGCCAGGAACGTGGGCACCGGCGTCGGGCCGGGCGGGACGGGTTCGCCTTGCGTGAGCGGCCCCTGGTCGGTGACGGGGTTGACGTACTGCCAGACGATCTGGCCCTCAGGCGTGACTTCGAAGATGCGGCCGTTCTGGGCTTCGGCGATGAGGGTGTTGCCGTTGGGCAGGCGTTGCGCGCCGGAGGCAAAGCCGGAGAAGAAGACGCCGGGATCTTCGTACCGCCACACCTCCTCGGCGTTCGCAAAGGAGCCGTCCGGCTCGCGGCGGTAGGCGCCGGTCTCGTCGAGCGGAGGCGCCAGTTCGAGAACGGACGAGGCGCGTCGGCCGAGGCCGTTGTTAAAGATCAGGATGTTGCCGGCGCCGGGCAGGCCCGGCTCGATCCACTGCACGTCGTGCTGGAAGCTCAGCTGCCGAGCCGAGGGGGGGCCGGCGCGATACGTTTCCGGGTTGCCCCAGCGATAGAGCAGGTCTCCGCCCTGGCCGTAGCGCCCGCCGGTGTGGCCGGCGGCTTCCTCCGTCGTCGTGCTGTGGTCGATGACCCAGGCCTCGTTGAAGCCGGGCACGCTCATGATGATCTGATCGAGTTCGGCGTTGTAATTGACGGCGTTCATGTGCAGCCAGTCGGCGCTGGCGGTAGGGGCAAAATTGAGGTCGATCAACTCCGGATGGTCCTCGACGACGCCGAAATTGGCCTTGGTCGCGTCGAAATCCTGGATGAGGTGATCCCAGACGTGCCACTTCCAGACGATCTCGCCGCCATTGGGCGGGGTGGGCCGCACCTCGATGAGCTGTTCGGGCCAGAGCGCGTCTTCGTCCATCGTGTCGGGGTCACGGCCCGCCGCGACGGCTTCCTCGGCGCTCTTGTACTCCCAGGCGATCATCAGGATGTTGCCGTTGGGCAGGACGGCCATGTCGTGATGGAGCGCGTGCAGGCTGTCCGAATACTCGAATTCCCAGACGACGTTGCCATCCCAGTCGATTTCCTGCATCAGCCCGCCGAGGCCGCCGAAGGTGATCCAGGGGTTGGGCCGCCAGCCGCCCCGGAGCAGGTGGCCGCTGGGCAGCACGTACGTGGCCGCCCCCGGCGGGATGTCGTGCGACCAGGCATGCACGAGTTGCCCGTCGTTGTCGATCAGGAAGGTGCCTCTGAAAAACAACGGGGCCACCATCGTATAGCCCTCGAAGGCGCCCTCGTCGTGCACGAGCAGGCCGACGGTGCGCTCCTGCGCCTGCGCCTGCGTCCACCCGGCGACGGCCAACAGCGCAACCGCCACGAAACCGTACCGTTTCCTGCTCATGGCACCCCCCCTTTTCTGACACGATGTACGTCGCCGCGTGCGCCAGAGGCGGCGCCCCGCGTCCTGCAATATAGCTGCCGGCGCGCCACGATGTCACGCTTCCTCGCCCAGCCCGAACAGCCGCACCGCGTTGGCCGTCGTCGTCCGCTCGATCTCGGCGAGGGGCAGCGCCTTCACCTCGGCCAGTTTTTCGGCGACGTAGCGGACGTAGGCCGGCTCGTTGCGCTTGCCGCGAAAGGGAACGGGGGCCAGGAACGGCGCGTCGGTCTCCAGCACGATGCGGTCCATCGGCAGGGTGCGGGCGATCTCGTCGAGGCCGCTGTTTTTGAAGGTGAGCACGCCGCCGAGGCCCACCAGAAAGCCGAGGTCGGCGGCGGCGGCGGCTACCCAGGCGGGGCCGGTGAAGCAGTGGAAGATGCCGCGCAGCCGTTCCGGCGCCTTCGAGGCGGCGCGTTCTTCGCGGAGGAGGCGGACGACGTCGCGGTGGGCTTCGTCGCGGTTTTGCTTATCGCGGATGTGCAGGATCAGCGGCAGGTTTTTTTCGACGGCGAGGCGGATGTGGCGGCGGAAGAAGGCGTGCTGGGCCTCGTCGAAGGAGCGATCCCAGTAATAGTCGAGGCCGCTCTCGCCGACGGCCACCACGCGCGGGTCGTCGCAGAGGGCCGCCACGGCGGCGAAGTCTGCGTCGGTGG
>JBFGTT010000123.1:0-8072 GCA_041565995.1 Rhodothermales bacterium | reverse complement strand
TGCCGCCCATGTCGAAGGTCAGCAGGCGCGGCGCGTCGGTGTCCATCGCCCGTTGCGCCAGGCCGAAGGCGCCCACGACACCGCCCGCCGGGCCGCTGAGCACCAGGCGGGCGGCCTCCGCTGCTGCCTGCGCCGGCCCGATGGTTCCGCCGTTCGACTGCATCACGGCGATGGGCCGGGGGGCGAGGGCGGCGTCGAGGCGTTCGAGGTAGCGCGCCGCCAGGGGCCGCACGTAGGCGTTGACGACCGTCGTGGCGGTGCGTTCGTACTCTCGGTATTCGGGCAGGATGTCGCTGCTGATCGAGGTCGGCACGTCCGGCAGACGCGCGCGCAGCAGGGCGGCGGTGCGGCGCTCGTGGCCGGGGTTGCGGAAGGAGAACAGAAAGACCACGGCGACGCTCTCGACGCCTTCTTCGGCCAGGCGCACGGCCAGCTTTTCGACGGCGGCTTCGTCGAGCGGGACGAGCACGTGGCCGTCTTTGTCGAGTCGTTCGGGGATGTCGAAGCGGAGGGCGGCGGGCACCAGCGGCGGCGGGCGATGCTGGCTGAGGCGGTAGAGGTGCGGGCGGTTCTGCCGGCCGATGGCCAGCACGTCGGCGAAGCCCTCGGTGGTCAGGAGCGCCGTGCGAGCGCCGCTCCGCTCCAGCAGCGCGTTGGTGGCCACCGTCGTGCCGTGGACCACGGCGGCGGCTTCGGCCACGCCGAGCGCCGCCAGCCCTTCGACGATGGCGCGGCTCTGATCGGCGGGCGTGGTGGCGGCTTTGTGGACTTCCAGCCTGCCGTCGACGAGCCACACGAAGTCCGTGAACGTGCCGCCTACGTCGATGCCTACGAGTTGCCTCGTGCTGCCTGCCTGCGCCATGAAAGCGTCCGTTCGCGGTTCGCCGTCCGACCGCAGAAGCTACGCATTGACGGCCTTACAAGCGAGACGTATGGACGTGTGGGGGTATGGACGATTTTTTGGCATCGACGAGCCGACGAATCGACGAGAAGCTTTTTCGTCCATACGTCCTCTCGTCTATGCGTCCATACGTCGGCTCGTCCACACTTCTCATTCCGGCACGCGTCCGCCGCAGACGAAGAAGTCGTCCTGGCGCCAGGCGCAGTCCACGTCGAGGAAGCCGGCGCGTTCGAGGGCTTTGAGTTGTCGGAAGAGGCCGAGTGTGCCCACTTGATCGCCCACGATGAGGTGGCCGCCGGGCATGAGGCTCTCGCGGACGCTCCGGAAGAGCAGTTCGTAGCGGCTCTCGGCCTCGGCAGCTTCGACGTCGTGCCCGACGATGGCGTGCAGGGCCAGCGCGGCCATCACCACGTCGTAGGGCGCGCCGGGCAGCGGCTCGCCGTCGGTGGCAATGCTGGCCTGGAGCGCCGTCACGTCCTCCCGGAACTCGGCAATTTTATGGCGGGCCAGCATCAGCAGTTCGGGGTCCTCGTCGAGCAGGGTAAGCTGGACCGTCGGATAGGCGGTCAGGAGTACGAAGGCCGTGTTGCCGGTGCCGCAGGCCAGGTCGCACACCGACGTGGCGGCGTCGAGCGGAGGCAGGGCGGCGACCATCTCTTCGACCATCGGGAGGGCCAGCGGCATGCGGCGTTCGAGGTGCAGGTCGAACCAGTTGCCGTTGCGCCAGAAACCGCCGCGCAGCCGCAGGTTTTCGCGCCAGCTTGGAAGCGCCATTCGCAGCAGAAGAGATTAGGAGAGAGACGGGGAGGTGTCCATGCCGCTTGCACCGCGCGTGCGCCGGGAAAGATCCCTGCATGCCGCATGGCAAAGCCTTCCACCTATTACGCCTGAGACGAGCAAGATCAAAGGTCCTCTTTTGACTTACTTCTCGTTCGAGCCGATCAGCTTTTTCAGTTCGCCAGGCTGTGGTCGCGGAGGCTTTGGGGGCTGAGAACCTTCCTTAACATGCCTATTTGCCGGAAAGACAGGCTTTGGCTTTTCGGTCGGTGTAGCGGTGATGTGTGGTTGGGGTTTATCTGTCGCCATTTGTTGGTCCCGGCATCTCGTTCGTGTTGACGGTCTCAACTTTTTGAACGTCAGAGGGTACGTTGAGGGTTCTGAAGAAATATGGTATCGCACACAGCAGCGCAAGAACCAGGCAGTATATCAAGATTTGGTTAGCGTTGTGCAGATGCCCACTCCTTGAGTCGTTGTTGTATGCATTTTTCTGATGGGCCGTAACGAAGCGTTCAATGAGGGAGAGCTTAAAGTCTTCGTCGGCCTGCTCAATTCCTTGCCCGACACTGTGGTAATAATCAACCAGCTCACGATAGGCTTTTTCCAAATCTGTCGCGTATGGTACAAAGTCATATTCGTAGTCATGGTATGATTTTGTAAGATGACCAAGAGTAACAAGAAAGCTGAGTATGAGCAGCAAGACACCGACTCCGAGAAAGCCAGTGGCAACATCTATTTCTTGCACCTTGCCGAGCTCACGTTAAGATAAACTGCGATTACACCTCCCAGAATAGTAAGTACGCCGGCCGGCAGGGCGAGCGCAGTGCGCAATTCTTCTTTGCGTTTCAACTCTTCTAAATAGAGCGCTTTGTAGAACTCAAAACGGTCCATGCGGTGATTATTTTTTTACACAAGCGACATACGGTCGGCATGTACGGAAACATCCCACCCCTCACGCGGCGGTGCGGCTGAGGGTGCGTTTGTAGATGCCGCTCTTGTTGACGTGGCCCACGTAGCGGCCCAGCACGCGGACCTCTTCGAAGAGGTTCGGGGTGACGTGGATGGTCGGATAGTCCTCGTTGGCCGGTTCGAGGCGCAGGCCGTTCTTGTCGTGATAGACGTACTTGAGCGAGGTTTCGCCGTTGTAGAGCACCGCGCCGATGCCGCCGTTGGGGATGTCGTCGTCGATGAGCAGCACGTAGTCGCCGTCGTGGATGTCGGCGCCTTGCATCGACTGGCCGGCGACGCGGATGGCGAAGATGCGGTCGAGGTTGGGGAAGAGCGTCTCGAGCGTGATGGTGCCCAGGTTGGCCTCGACGGCCTCTTGCAGGCTCCCGGCGGCGATGGTGCCCCGGATGGGGATGCCGCGCGGCGGTGCGTCCTCCTGCCGGACCAGGTGGTAGCCCTGCTGGTCGCGCCGCAGGTAGTTCTTCTTGTAGAGCGCCTGGAGGTTCTGCGTGACGCTGTTGGGCGAGCGGTAGCCGAACTCGTCGATGATCTCGCGGTAGGTGGGCCAGACGCCGTTGTCCCGAACGTAGCGTTTGATGTACTCCAGGAAGGCGTGCTGCTTGGCGGTCAGTTTTCTGCGGCTCATGGCGTCTTCCTCCGGCACCTCGGGGCCATAGATTTTTTGGATTTCTCCGGCGAGAAACCCAGGCTGCACATGTAGCACACAGTATAGGGTCGGCGCATCAAAAGGTCAAGGCTTGCGGCCTTTTAAAGCGTCGGCGTCGGGCAGCAGTTGGCTGTAGACCCGGTCGCTGCGGGACGGGTAGGCTTCTTCGAGGTGGAAGCGCATAAAGGCTTCGACGAGGCCGTTGACCTCGCTGCGCACCTCGGGCGTCAGGTGCATGCGCATGACGGCGTCGAGGTCGGCGCGGGCGAAGATGGCGTAGGCGCGCAGCGCCGTGCGCGTGGCGCGGCGGCCGGCGCGTGGCGCGGCGCCCGGTGGCAGGACCGATCCGTCGTCGAGGGCCAGCAGGCCGCCTTCCTCGGGCAGACGCTCGACGGCCGCGCGGTCGAGGTCCGGGGCGAAACCGAGCACGGCGGCCAGCCGCATCTGGAAGTAGGGCAGCAGGTTGGCCGTGTGCGCCCCGGCTTCGTCGAGGCGTCCGAGCACCGCCAGCAGGAGGTTGAAGACCTGCGGGTTCGGCTCCTGCTCCTGCATCAGCGCGTAGACCAGTTCCACCACGCGCAGGCCCACCGAGAGCTTTTCGAGGTCGCGGCCGATGCCGTGGAACGGCTGCACGTGGGCGCTCTCGCTGAGTGTCTGGAGGCCTCGCGTCGGCTTGTAATAGAAGACGACCTGGCTGTAGGACATCGGCTGGAGCGACGAGCCGAAGCGGCTTTTCATCAGGCGCGCGCCTTTGGCCAGCACCGCCAGTTTGCCCTTCTCGCGCGTGAAGAGCGTGACGATCTGGCTGGTCTCGCCATACTCCATCGCGCGCAGCACGACGGCTTCGGTTCGGATGATCATAAGGCCGGCGCCGGAGACTGTGTGGAGGTATGTGCAACGCTCCGTCGCCCCGGAAGTGCCCCGGCCGGGTGGGCGGTGCGCTCGCGGCCTCCGGCGCACTCCCTGAAAAAAAGTCCAGGATCCTCAAAAAAAACTGTCCGGCGTTGAGCCGGTGCCTGCGGCCAGGTCGAAGTACAGACAGAAGCGCCGACGCTTCGACGGCCGCACCCACCCGTTGCGGCATCACCCTCGCCCACAACCTACGCTTGCGGAACCTATGCGATGGATCTACCGGCTGCAGCAGCGCGTGGCCATCACCCGGAGCGAGCGCAACGTGATCCTGGGGCTGGCCTTGCTCTTTAGCCTGGGGCTGGCGGCGCGCTACCTCCAGAGCCGTCCCCGGCCCCTGCCCGAAGCGGTCTATGCCGAGGCGGCGCGCGCCTTCGAGGCAGCCTCGGCGGCGCCTGCCGTCGGCCTTGCGCAAGAAGAAGAGGCGTTGCCCGCGGCGCCGGCTGCCCGCCGCGCGTCGAAACCCAGCCTGCCCGCCGCGCCTTTCAACCTCAACACAGCGACGAGCGCGCAGTTGCAGCGGCTGCCGCGCATCGGGCCGAAGCTGGCGCAGCGGATCATCGCCTACCGCGAGGCCCACGGCGCCTTCGAGCGCGTGGACGACCTGGTTCGCGTGCGCGGCATCGGGAAGAAGACGCTGGCCGGCATCGCGCCGTTTCTCTTCGTCGAGGAGGCGCCGGACGACCCATAGAGAGCGGGCGCTGGTTTGGAGGATAGATGAACGACACGGTCTGCATCGGGCTGCTGCAAGCGGTGTTGCCCCGGCTGCGCATGCGGTGGGCGGGCTTCCGGAAGGTGCGGCGGCAGGTGTGCCGGCGCATCGACCGTCGGCTGCGGGCGCTGGGCCTGCCGGACGCGGCGGCCTACCGCGCCTACCTCGACGCTCACCCCGCCGAGTGGGACGCGCTCGACGCGCTCTGCCGGGTCACCATCTCTCGGTTCTACCGGGATCGCGGCGTCTTCGAGGCGCTACGCGAGGCCGTGCTGCCCGACCTGGCCGGGCACGCGCTTGCGGCGGGCGACGACGCGCTACGCGGTTGGAGCGCCGGCTGCGCTTCGGGCGAGGAGCCCTACACGCTCGCCATCCTCTGGCGGCACGCCCTGCAACCCCGGTTTCCCGGTCTGGCGTTGCGCCTCACGGCCACCGATACCGACGCGCACCTGCTCGAACGGGCGCGGCGCGGCTGCTACCCGGCAGGCACGCTCAAAGAACTTCCCGACGCCTGGCGCGCCGCCGCCTTCGTCCGGCAGGACAACACGTTTTGCCTGCGCCCCGCCTACCGCGCCGGCATCGACTGGCGGCGGCAGGACCTCCGGCGCGCAATGCCCGAGGGGCCGTTCCACCTCGTGCTGTGCCGCAACCTCGTCTTCACCTACTTCGACGCGGCGCTCCAGCGCGAACTCCTGGGTCTCCTCGCCGCCCGCCTGGTGCCGCGCGGGGTGCTCGTGCTGGGCAAACACGAGGCGCTGCCGGAAGGCGCCGGAGGCTTTGCGGCCCTGGACGCGCACCGGGGGCTGTATCGCAAAAAATAGCCGCACGCAAGCCTGGAGGGGACTGACGCAGGGTTGTCGCAACCTGGGCCTAGCTTGCCCTGTTCAACCGCCGACGACCACTCAACCGCACCGGGCCGCATGTCGCTCATCGAAATCCAACAGCCCTTCGAACTCGTCGCCGGCTTCGAGCCGGTGGGCGACCAGCCGCGTGCCATCGAGGAGTTGACCGAGGGCCTGCTGCGCGGCGACAAGTATCAGACGTTGCTGGGCGTCACGGGCAGCGGCAAGACCTTCTCGATCAGCCACGTCATCGCCAACGCGAACCGCCCCACGCTGGTGATGAGCCACAACAAGACGCTCGCGGCGCAGCTCTACGCCGAGTTCAAGCAGTTCTTCCCCAACAACGCCGTCGAGTTTTTCATCTCCTACTACGACTACTACCAGCCCGAAGCCTACCTCGTCCAGAGCGACACCTACATCGAGAAGGACATGGCCGTCAACGACCGGATCGACCGGCTGCGCCTGCGGGCCACCTCGGCGCTGATCTCCGGACGCCGCGACGTGATCGTGGTGGCGTCGGTCTCGTGCATCTACGGCCTCGGCTCCCCCGACGAGTACCGCGCGCAGATCGTCCAGCTTCGGCCCGGCCTCGAGATCGAGCGCAACGACCTGCTGCGGCAATTCATCAGCATCTACTACACGCGCAACGACGTCGAATTTCAGCCCGGCGTCTTCCGCGTGCGCGGCGACGTGGTCGATATCTTCCCGGCCTATCTCGAAGAGAGCGCCTACCGCATCGAGTTCTGGGGCGACGAAGTCGAGCGCATCAGCGTCATCGACCCGCTCACGGGCAAGACCAGGGGCGAGGAAGCCCTGCTGACGATCTACCCGGCCAAGATCTTCGTCACGCCGGCGGACCAGATGGAGCGCGCCATCGGCTCCATCGAAGAAGAACTGCGCTGGCGCCTGGCCGTCCTGCGCGACGAAGGCCGGCTGCTGGAGGCCCAGCGCCTCGAACAGCGCACCCTCTTCGACATCGAGATGATGAAGGAGGTGGGCTACTGCTCCGGCATCGAAAACTACAGCCGCCACCTCGCCGGACGCGCCCCCGGCGAGCGCCCCGCCTGCCTCTTCGACTACTTCCCCGACGACCTCCTGCTCGTCGTCGATGAGAGCCACGCGACGATCCCGCAGGTGCGCGCCATGTACAACGGCGACCGCGCCCGCAAGCTCGTCCTCGTCGAGCACGGCTTCCGCCTGCCCTCGGCCCTCGACAACCGCCCGATGACCTTCGAGGAGTTCGAGCAGAAGCACCACCAGGCGATCTTCGTGAGCGCCACGCCGGGCGACTACGAGCTGGAGCAGAGCGGCGGCGTCTTCGTCGAGCAGGTCATCCGCCCCACCGGCATCCCCGACCCCCGCGTCGAAGTGCGCCCCACCGACGACCAGATCGACGACCTCCTGGACGAGATCCGCACCGTCGTCGAACGCGGCGAACGCGTGCTGGTGACCACGCTGACGAAGCGCATGGCCGAAGACCTGACCGACTACCTCGACGCCTTCGACGTGCGCGTGCGCTACCTCCACTCGGACATCGACGCGCTGGCGCGCGTGGACCTCCTGCGCGATCTGCGCCTGGGCGAGTACGACGTGCTCGTGGGCGTCAACCTCTTGCGCGAGGGCCTCGACCTGCCCGAAGTCTCGCTCGTGGCCATCCTCGACGCCGACAAGGAGGGCTTCCTGCGCTCGGAACGCTCGCTGATCCAGACCGCCGGACGCGCCGCGCGCAACGTCAACTCGAAGATCCTCCTCTACGCCGACACCGTGACCGGCTCGATGCAGCGGATGCTCGACGAGACCAACCGGCGGCGCGAGTTGCAGACGGCCTACAACGCCGAGCACGGCATCACGCCCGAGACGGTCTACAAGTCGCGCGAGCAGATCCTGCGCGGCACGGTCATCGCCGAGGAGAAGGCGTCCGACCGCGAGGCCGCCTCGCGTCACGCCTACGACCTCGACAGGCCGCCCTCGCTCGTCGCCGACCCCGTCGTGCGCTACCTGACGCCGGATCAGAAGCGCGACCTGACGGCGCAACTCCGCGCCGAGATGCTCGAAGCCGCCGAAAACCTGGAGTTCGAACGCGCCGCCGAACTCCGCGACAGCATCGCGCAGTTGGAGGCCGACTTGAAGGGGTGAGTACGCACGAATCGACGATCAAATCGTCCTCTCGTCCCCTCGTCTTCTCCTTCACACCCGTTTTTCACGATCTCCCCGCGCCGGGATGCGTAGTTTTGCGGGCGATGTAGGCTCCACGACCAGGGCGGCGCGCATGGCGGGCATTACGGATCAACTCTTCAGCAAGGCGCAGACGTACCT
>JBFGTT010000122.1:0-8087 GCA_041565995.1 Rhodothermales bacterium | reverse complement strand
GGGGCTTTACATCACGCAGGCGTTCAACCCCAACAGCAACGGCCGGTGGGTCTACGAAGAGCTGGCGCCGGGCACCTACGCCCTGTCGATCAAGGGCACGGGGCGCTTCGAGGGGTGGACGTGGAGCCAGGACGCCGTGACCGTCGCCGCCGGGGAAACCCTCCTCTTCGAGATCGACCTCGACGAGCGATAAGGTCCGGGAGACTCGTTCAGGGATCAGATCGTCCACACGTCCGCACGTCCGCTCGTCCGATCATCCTTCAGTCAGCCCTCGCGCGGCAGCACCGCCAGCGTGACGGTCGCCTTGGCCGCCAGCCGGGTCGCCGCGTCGTCGGCGGAGAAGACTTCGGACTCGACGACGGTGAGCCGGCGGCCCGCCTTGAGCACCTGGGCGCGGCACCACAGGCGCGGCCCGCGCGCCGGGCGCAGCAGGTTGATCTTGAACTCGACCGTCAGCACGTACGTGCCGGCGTCCAGGAGCGTCGAGCCGGCGGCGCCGGCGGTATGATCGGCCAGCGTCGCCAGCACGCCGGCGTGCACCAGGCCGTGCTGCTGCAAGTGGTGCGGCGTCACGTCCAGGTGCGTCTCGCACCAGCCCGGCCCGAGGTCCTTCAGCGCGATGCCCAGCGCGCGGACGTGCGCGGCCTCGTCGAAGAGGCGGGCGACCGCTTCGTGGTACTGCGGGTCCTTGATCTGCATGTTCCTTTCCATGCCGTGCGGGTGCGCCGGAGGGCCGTTCAGGAGGCGGCGAGGGCTTCGTCCAAGAAACGCATCAAGAACGTGTCGGTCCAGTGCCAGGTGTGGGCGGCGTCGGGGTCCAGGATGATCTTGTCGAAGCCGGTTTCGAGGCCCTTGCGGCGCAGCAGGTCCACCAGGAAGTGGGCGCGGTCGCGGTTGCCCCGGCTGCCGTCGCCGGCGGCGCAGGCGATCCAGAAGGTCGTCGCGCGGAGTTGATCGAGAAGGACGGGGTTGGCGTGGCAGAGCGTGTCGGTGGGGTTCCAGCGGCGCATGGCGAGCGCGTCGCGCGGGCGGCCCAGGGCGGCGTCGAAGAGGGCGGCGCGGCACCAGACCGGGTCGGTCCATTCGCCCTTCACCTTGCGGCGGGGGTCGTGGTGGTCGGGCCACATGAAGAGGCCGTCGTAGAAGCCGGCGTGGTCGAAGTAGCCGGGCAGGTGCAGGGCCAGCAGCAGGACGGTGAAGCCGCCGAGCGAGAAGCCGGCGGCCAGGCGGCGCCCGCCGCGTGCTTCGGGATAGTCGCGCTCGACGAGGGGCAGCAGTTCGTGCGTGAGGTAGTGCCAGAAGCGTCCGGCGCCCAGGCCGTCCACGCTCGGCGGCCAGGTGCCGGCCATGTCGATGCCCAGCGAGGGGACGCGGTTGTCGATCGAGTTGAGGCCCGGCAGCACGGCCACCATCGGCGGCAGCATCCCCTCGGCGATGCGTTGGTCGAGCGCCTCGATGCTCGTGGCCTGCCTCCGCGAGGGATCTTCGTGGAGGTTGACCCACTCGCGCTCGTGGCCCCGGAAGAGGTAGAGCAGCGGCACGCGGCGCAGCGTGGCCAGGCCGGGCGGCTCGTAGACGTAAAACGCCTTGGGGATCTCCAGCGCCTCGGAATCCAGCTCGCGCGCGTGCAGCCTCCCGCGTAGCGACGTGCGGTGACGCGCCAGGATCTCTCGTTGCAGCAGGACCGGCATGCGCTCAGGCTGCCTTCTGGTTCGAGGCTTCGGGCCGCAACGCCTCGACGGCGCCCCGCAGGAAGTTGGGCAGTACGGCGTCGTGCGTCCGCTTCAGGTACGAAGGATCGGCCATCCGGCGGATGATGCGCTCGTACTTCTCGACGCCGTGGCGGCGCACTACCAGCTTACGGCGCCGGGGTTCGGCGAAGTGTTTGAGCATGCCCGGCGGGTCGGCTTCGGGATGGAACTGCACCCCCACGATTTCGGGCGTCAGGCGCATGGCCATCGTGGCACGCTCCAGGGGCACGTGCCGGCGGGGCTTCTCCAGGGCCAGCACCTCGGCGCCCAGCGTCTGCATCCGGCGGGCGTCCGGCTCAACGACCTGCCAGTGCCGAAAGTCGGCGGCGAAGAAGGGGTCGGGCAGTCGCTTGAAGAGCGGGTCGGCCTCGCCTTCCGCGGTCTTGTGCACGGGGAAGATGCCGAAGGACTCGGAGCGGCGCCGGATCACGCGGGCCACCTCGAAGAACCGGCACATGAGCTGGTACGAATGGCAGATGAAGAGCACGTGCCTGGCCTCGGCGCCGGGCCGCCGGGCGTTGTGGTTCCAGAGGCCGTCGAGCAAGGCGAAGTAGGCGCGTTCCCAGGCGGTGCCCTCGCCCTCGAAGGGGCTGCCGGGGCCGCCGGAGGAGATGTAGACGTCGTAGTCCAGGCCGGGCACCTCGTTCTTGAGGCGCGTCTCGAAGATGTCGAACGAGAGGCGCTGCCCGTGGTAGCGTCCGTCGGCTTCGGCGAGCAGTTCGCGCAGGGCGCGCATGCCATGGTTCGGCTCGCCGTTGTAGAGGTCGAGGACGGCCACCCTAAGGGGCGGGCCGGTTGCGGGCGTCGTCATACGTGTGTCGCAGGATGAACAGCGGCAGCGTGCCGCCGCCGGCGGTGACGTTGGCGAGGTTGGAGGCCGAGGTCCGGGTCAGGCAGCCGCCCATGAGCGGCCCGTTGAGGTAGGGGTCGAGGTCGATGATGGTCGGCACCATCTCCCAGGCCGATCCTACCTGCACCAGGAACGGCTCGCGGTGGATCTCGACGACCTCCTGCACCACGTAGTCGCTCTGAAGGCTCTGGGCCAGGGCGGCGTCCCATTCGGCCTGTGTCGCCGCGAAACCGAGCGTTACGCCCTTGCCGCCGTACTCGTCGTTGGGCTTGATGACGAAGTACTGGCGGTTGGCGCGGACGAATTCGAGCAGGTCGATCTTCAGCCCCCGGAACGTGGTCTTCTGCTCGCGCAGCATGCGCGTCCAGGGAATGTGTTGGCGGATGGACTCTTGCTGCTCGCTCGTGAGCACGTGCGTGTAGGCCTCGTCGGTCAGGAACGCGAAGATAGCTTTCTTATGGACCAGCTTGGTGCGGAAGCTGTTGAGGTAGCACGTCTTCTGCGCCACGTAGCCTTCGAGGAAGGCCGTGCACTCGTCTTTGATGGCGTAAAACTCGTTGAGCAGCAGGCGCCGGTAGAGGATGTCGATCTTCCGCCCGTTGGCGTAGACCCACCCGTCGCGGGTCTCGAGCTGGCGCGGATCGACCACCTCGGTCGGGAAGCCCATCCGTTCGAAGTAGGCCTTCAGCAGGTTGAACTCGTGCACGGTGGGCACGTCGAGGTGGTCCACGATGGCGAAGCTGGGCCGCTCTTCGCGCCCGTCGAACTCCTCGTGGTAGGTGCGCAGGAGCGCCGCCAGCGTGTGCTCCATCGGCGAGACGAAGCGCACCTGGTGCGTCTGCTCGAACTGCCGGAAGATAGGCAATTCGCGGTAAATGCGGCCCAGCTCGTGGATGTAGGCGACGCCCGCTGGGCTTTCGGCGTTGATCTCGACGAACTTGAACGTGTCCTTCGTCAGGAACGAGTCCATGCGCGAGAGGGCCGAGAGGCGGATGACGTTGGTGGGGATCGCGGCCAGCTCAATCTCCCAGTCCTCCAGCCCCAGTTCCCGCCGGAGGAGCTGCTCGTTGTTGAAGAAGACCTCCGCAATGCGCAGCACCGCCTGCCGGATGAGGTAGACGGTGTCCTGCACGGCGTTGTAGGTGGTCTCGGTGAGGAACGTCGGGCGGAGGCTGTGCGCCATGGCCCGGTCGCCGAAGGTCACCTTGCGCTCGATCTGCTTCTGGCGCAGCGCCTCGAGCTGTTCCTCGGCGGCACCCAGGTCGGCGGCGATGAGCGCGTGGTAGTCGTCGATGGCGCGCTGTAGCGAGTCAGGCATGCTATTGGGCAGGGGGGTGGGGAAAACGACGACCGACGAATGACGACCGATCAGGCCATTCCGGGATCACAACGATCCAGGAGAGTCAATCGACGAGACGAGGAATCGACGCAGCATCTATCGTCCACACGTCTTTTCGTCCACACTCAGGCCGTTTCCAGGGCGCCGTGGGCGGTGAAGGGGCGTTCGGCGCGTTCTTCTTTGGCCTTCTTGACCAGGAAGCGCCCCACCGTCTGGACCACCCACTCGTAGTTGTCCTGCCCGACGCTGTGGTAGTCGGCGTCCGGGGCGGGGTTCATGAAGTCGATGGCGTAGGGGATGCCGTCGCGCACGGCAAACTCGACGGTGTTGAGGTCGTAGCCGAGGGCGTTGCAGAGGGCCAGCACGTCGCGCTCGACCTTTGCGAGCAGCTTGGGGGGGATCGGCCCTTCGGGCACTTCGAAGTAGCGGTGGAAGGGGTTGCTGGCGCCGGGGTTGTAGCGCATCACGCGCACGTGCTCGCGCCCGACGCCGTAGCAGCGGAAGTACTCCTCGTACTCGATGCCCTCCTGGAGCATCATGCAGTCGTCGCCGCTGTAGTCGTAGGCGGCGAAGAACTCGTGGGGGTCGCGGCACTTGGTGACGCCGCGCCAGCCGCCGCCGTCGTAGGGCTTGAGGAAGCACGGGAAGCCGACGTAGGCGAAGACGGCGTCCCAATCGACGGGATACTTGAGGTTGCGGAAGGTGGTCGATTCGGTGTTGACCGGGCGTTCCTTGTGCGGCAGGATGAGGCTCCTGGGCACAGCCACATCCACCCCTTCGGCGATCACGTTGTCGATGAACTTGTCGTCGGCGCTCCACCAGAACGGGTTGTTGACGACGTAGGTGCCCTTGAGGGCGGCCCACTTGAGGTAGGAGCGGTAGAACGGCACCTCGTGCGAGATGCGGTCGAGCAGGACGGCGTAGCCGGGGTCGCCGTCCATGCGCACCGCGTCGATCTGCACGAACTCGGCGTGGACGCCTTCTGCGCCGTAGGTCTCGTTGATGTGGTGGATGAGGCCGTCGGGGAAGGTCGTTTCCATGCCCCGGAGGATGCCGATTTTCTTCACGTTGTCGTCAGGCATGTTTCGCGTGGTTGAGTGTCTGGGTGTTCGCGTGGTTGAGTGTTCGAGTCTTCAAGATCCCAACTCAAACACGTCAACACCATCATCCTCACCCGATGTGTTTCCGGATCAGGTCGCGCCACCAGGGCCAGTCGTGCCCGAAGACGCCGGGCAGCAGGTCGAGCGTGTGATGGGCGCCCTTGGTGGTGAGCAGGTAGCTCATGTGCAGGTTGGCGTCTTTGCAGGGGTCGTGCTCGCCGGCGGTCAGGATCAGGTGGTTGCGGCGGAGGGCCTCCAGCGTGCCGGGGTCGTTCAGGTTGGGCAGGTAATCGACCGGGTTGCTGAAGTACACGTCGTCGTTGTAGAAGCCGTCGAGGTACGACTTGACGTCGAACTTGCCGCTCATGGCGATGAGCTTGCCGAACTGCCAGGGCTGTTTCAGGACGCAGTTGAGGGCGTGGTAGGCGCCGAAGCTGGCGCCGGTGGCGATGACGAAGTCCTGCCGGCTGCGCTCGCGCACGAAGGGCAGCACCTCGTCGAAGATGTAGCGTTCGTACTGCTGGTGCCGCTTGATGCGCGTGTAGGGATCGACGCCTTCGTTGTAGAGGCTCTCGGCATCGACCGAATCGACGCAGACGAGGATGTTTTGGCCGTGGCTGAGCTGGCTGTCGAGGGCCTCGACCATGCCGAAGTCCTGCCATTCGTAATAACTTCCGAGGCTCGATGGGAAGGCCAGCAGGGGCGTGCCGGCGTGGCCGAAGACCAGGATCTCCATGTCGCGCCCCAGGCTGGGGCTCCACCACTTGACGTAGTCGCGGTGCATGTGTCGGTTGGCTTTGCAGAGCGGGGAGGACAAAGACTGTAAAGATACTGAACGGCGCTGTCCTTCTGTTTGAGAAAAAGAAGGAATTGGCGCGAAGAGATCCTTCACAAACCGAAACGGATCTAACTCGTTACCTTTTGGCTAGCGCAGGTCCTAAACGATCCGCAGCCGACGTCGTGCGTAAAACGTGAAACGTAAAAGCCACTCCCCGCCCCTACGCCTCGGATGACGGCGGACGGGCATCCCGCCGCTGCGTGCCCTATCTTCTGCGGAATCTGGCTGATTCAGCCTGCCCGCTAGCTGCTATCCTCAATCCTCGAAATAACACCCTCATGGTCATCCTCTCCACCACCCTCGGCGACATCACCATCGAACTCTTTGCCCGCAAGGCCCCCGCCACCGTCGAAAACTTCCTGCAGTACGTCGACGACGGCTTCTACGACGGGCTGATCTTTCACCGCGTCATCCCCGGCTTCATGATCCAGGGCGGCGGAATGGACACGCACATGGGAGAGCAGAAAACCCGCGCGCCCATCAAGAACGAAGCCGACAACGGCCTCAGCAACCGGCGCGGCACCCTCGCCATGGCCCGCACGCAGGTCGTCGACAGCGCCACGGCGCAGTTCTTCATCAACCTCTCCGACAACACCTTCCTCGACCACGGCACGCGCGACTTCGGCTACGCCGTCTTCGGCCGCGTCACCGACGGGATGGACGTGGTCGATCAGATCGCCGCCGTCAAGACCGGAGCCAAAGGGATGCACCAGGACGTGCCCGTCGAGCCGGTATTCATCACCTCGGCGCGGCGGGCCTGAGGTACGCCTCGGAAGGCCGGCCTGGTGCCACTCCAGGGCATTCCTCGTGCCATGCGGCTTCGAGACCCGTCACGTTCGGAAGGCGGAGAGCGGAGGGGGCTTTGCGACCGGCGTGACCTGCTCGTGAAGCCGCGCTAGGCGGGCGGGGGCCGCAGCAACGCCGCCAGGTAGGTGATCATACGGACCTGCTCGCGGCGGTGCCGGTGCTGCGCTTCGACGTTGACGTAGGCCAGACCCCGCAGGCCGCAGTAGACCGAGAGCGAGCCGTCGTCGGTGACGCGGTCGTTGTCTTGCAGCACCACGTTGAAGCCGCCCAGGCGCAGGGCGTCGAAGAGGTCGAGGTCGGTGACGAAGAAGAAGTCGTCGGGGTCTGCGCCCTCGGCCAGGTGCGTCAGGCGGGCGTCGCGCGCCAGGTCGCCGCCGTCGGTGTAGCTCAGGGCCGAGTATTCGGTGTCGCCGTTGTTGTGCACAGTGACGACCACGCCGAGGCCGTCGAGGTCGTAGAGCCGCAGGAGCGAGTCGGCGAAGGCGCGGACGGCGTCGTGGGCGGCGGGCGAGTAGGCGCCGAGCGTGTCGAGCGTGGCGGCGATGCCGGCCTCGGTAAAGATGCGGTTGGGATCGAAGACGTAGGCGCTGTCTTCGAGCGCGAAGGCGACGTTGCGCTGGCCGCTGTGGCGCAGTTCGAGGAGCCGCCCGCCGTGCTCGCCGATGACCTCCAGGGCCGCCTGCGCCGCCGTGTCCTCGTTGTCGTGCAGGTTGATGAAGGTCAGCCCCGGCGCTTCGGCCTGGTGCAGCGCCACGTCTACCGACGCCTCGCCGAGGCGCAGCGGCGTGCGCGTCTCGGTGATCCGGTACCTCGGCCCGCAGCCGCCGAGCATCGTCGCCAGCACGAGCAGCGCGCCGGCGAGGGTCATTCCGTCGAGCAGCCAGTCTTGCATGAGACCTTCGTGGGATGCCTGGTTGCAGAGATGCGATAAACGCCGCATCTTACGAAGCGTTCTGCCTGCCCCCTAAACGCCCCTCGCACGTATGCCCGACGCCGCCCCGACCGCCCTCATCACCGAGCCGACGGCGCTCTTCGCCTTTCTGACCGCCCTGCTCGGCCTCGTCTTCTACCTGAGCACGCTGCCGCCGCTCAAGAAGTTTTTCGACTACGCGCCGCCGGTCATCTGGGCGTATTTCCTGCCCATGTTCGCCACCACGTTCGGCCTCACGCCCGACGCCAGCGCCACCTACAGCTGGATGGCGCGCTACCTGCTGCCGCTGGCGCTCTTCCTGCTGATGATGACGGTAGACCTGAAAGCGATCCTGCGCCTGGGCAAGATGGCCCTGCTGATGATGCTGGCCGGCACGCTGGGCATCGTCGTGGGCGGGCCGGTGGCCTACCTGCTCTTCAAGGGCCTGCTGCCGCCCGACGCCTGGGAGGGCCTCGCGGCGCTCTCCGGCAG
>JBFGTT010000121.1:0-8096 GCA_041565995.1 Rhodothermales bacterium | reverse complement strand
GGCGGCCATACCTTCGGCCAGCGCCCGCCCGATGCCCCGGCTCGCCCCGGTGACCAGGATTGTCTTGCCCGTCAGGTCGATGGTCATGTGGCTCCTCGCAGCAGCTTGCCGCCCCCCGCGTCACTCCCGCCAGCGCAGGCGGACGACGAGGGGCAGATGATCCGAATAGGGCGCCTTCGAGACGTGCGCCTGCACCACCTTCCAGGCGCGGCTGACGAGCACGTGGTCGATGCGGGCCACGGGGAAGTCGGCGTGGTAGGTGGCGCCCCAGCCGCGCCCGGCCACGCGGAAGGCATCCACGAGGCCGTCGGCCAGGCCGTGATAGACCCAGTTGTGTGGGGTGCTGTTGAAGTCGCCGCTGACGATCAGCGGGAGCGTCTCCTGCGCCAGCATGGCGCGGACCTGTTCCATCTCGCGCGCCCGGACGAGGTAGGCGTCGCGGTACTGCCGCAGGTAGCTGAGCCAGCGGCGCGGCGAGCGACGGCGCTCGTCTTCCCACGGCTTGCGGTTGCCGAAGGAGCGCAGGTGCAGGTTGTAATGGACGGCCTCGCGCCCCTGCCAGCGGAAGCGGGTGCGCACGACGCGGGCGGCCGGCTCGGCGTCTCCGTAGCGTTCTAAAAGATGCTGCGTCTGTTCGAGCAGTTCGACGTGGGCCAGCACCGGTTGCGGCGTGAAGACGGCGCCGTTGGAGCCGTCGGGGCCGATGGTCCGGTAGCCCATCGAGTCGATGAGGGCGGCCACGGGCGCGTCGGGGCGCACGGCCCGGCCCGTCGGGTGGTACTCGATGAACGCCTCTTGCAGCGCCACCACGTCGGGCTTTTCGGCGCGCACGAGCGCCGCGACGGCGCGGCTCTGCTGGTCGGCGCGGGCGCCGCCGCCGCGCGAGATGTTGAAGGTGAGCAGGACGAGGTCGTCGGGGCCGGGCGGAGCGCCGCGTTCGAGCGGCACGAAGCGCACCAGGGCCAGCCCCAGCAGCAGCAGGTGCAGGCCCAGCAGCAGCCATCGGCGCGAGAGCGCCACAAGCGCCGTGGCGGGCAAGAGGAGCAGGCTCAGGTAGGGCAGGCCCGTCGCCACCAGTTCGGCCCACCAGGCAAAGCGCGGATGGAAGTAGCGCGCGGCGTATCCGACCGCAAAGAGCAGCAGCAGCAGCCCGTCGAGCAGCAGCAGGGCGGTCCGGAAGAAGCGGCGAATCACTACGCGCGGTTCGTTGCGTTCTGGGGTCGGGAAGAGGCCGGGCGCGAAGGAGCCGGCAAGATAGCGGGCCGCGTCCGGAAAAAGAAGGGCTTTAGCGGCGGCTGGCTTCTTCGAGCACGCGCTTTTCCTCTTCGGTCAGCGCCTCGATGCCCTGCTCGCTGATCTTGTCGAGGATGCGGTCCACCTCGCTTTCGAGCGTCTCCGGGCCGGCCTCGGCGCGCTGCAACGTCCGGATCTTGGCCACGGGCGCCTTGCCGGCCTTGTGCTCGCTCCGGGCGGCCTTGCGGGGCTTGTCTTTGCCGCGCGAGGCCAGCCAGGCTTCCAGGCGGCCCAGCAAACTCTCGCGTTCTTCCCGGCCTGCGGCGCGGCGCGGCCTGCGGCGATCTCCGAAGAAGATGCGCGCCCAGGAGGACAGATCCACCCCCCGCGCTTCGATTTTCGCAAAGAGGAACCCGAAGAGCGCCCCGCCCAGGTGCGCGCCCACGGCCACCCCGCCGCCGAAGCGGAAGAGCAGGTCGAGCGCCAGGAAGGCCAGCACGAGGTAGGGCAGGCGGATCGAGCCGAGCAGGAAGAGCGAGATTTTGCGGTAGGGATACCGCACGGCCACCGCCGTCATCACGCCCAGCACCGACGCCGAGGCGCCGTGCACCACGCCGCCGAAGACCGCCGCCGTCGGGAAGAGCGCGTGCAGCGCCACGGTCAGCAGCCCGCCGCCGACGCCCGTGACCAGGTAGAGCGCCACGAGTTGATCCGAGCCGTGCATCTCCTCGTGCTCCCGCCCGATCCACACCAGCCAGAGCAGGTTAATCAGGATGTGGATGAAGCCGCCCAGCCCCGGCCCCAGGTGCAAAAAGTTGTACGTGACGAGCTGCCACGGCTGAAAGAGAATGCCGGGCCAGTCCGGGTGCAGCGCTACGTGCTCCTCGACGAAGCGCGCCGTGCCGTCGAGGCGGCCCAGGAGCAGCACCCAGAGCACGTAAAAGACGACGTTGATCGCCAGTAGTGCCCGGAGTGCCCTCGGGAGCGCGCGGTACCAGGATTGAGCTCGATTCACGGGTAACTCTCCGACTTTCTACCCGGCGCCGGCGCCCCGGCGCCGACCCGCTGCCTAGCTGAACAATTCGACGGCGCGGCGCCTCCCGACATCCGCCGGCCCGCCGCGCGGTCTGCTGATACCGTGAACGATGCAGGGTAGGGCCGCTGTTCCACGCCCTGCCCGGCCCGCTCAGGAATACGTGCGCCGCCTGGGCTGGACGGGCAGCTTGCCGCGCCAGTAGAGGATCAGCAGCAGCCCGAAGAGCATCCCGCCGAGGTGCGCGAAGTTGGCCACGCCCGCCTGCGTGCCCGTCACCGCCGCCCACAACTCGAGCACGCCGTAGCCGATGACCAGCCACTTGGCCTTGATGGGAAAGAGAAAGTAGAGGTAGATGGGCTGGTTCGGAAACATCATGCCGAAGGCCAGCAAGATGCCGAAGACCCCGCCCGAGGCGCCCAGCGTCGGGATCGGCTGGCCCCACATCACCCCGAGTTGGATCAGCGCCGCCCCGACGACGCACACGAAGTAGTAGACGGCGAAGCGGTTCGACCCCCAGACGTTTTCGATCTGCACGCCGAACATCCACAGGGCGAACATATTGAAGAACAGGTGCCCGAGGTCGCCGTGGAGGAAACTGTAGGTGATGAGCTGCCAGGGCCAGAAGCCGGGGATGGCCGCCCGCGTCCCGAAAATCGTGTAGCCCACGTCGGGGGCGCCAAGCGGGTAGAGCGCCATCGCGTTGAGCCAGGTCGCCAGGACCACGCCGTCGGTGCCGATCGCCACGATCTTAGCCAGGTAAAACAGCCCGTTGAGGATCAACAGGTTCTTGATGACCGGCGGGAAGACGCTGAAGCGGGTCGGCGGTCGGTAGGAATTCGAATACATGCAATCAGCGCGGTTGGAGGCCGGGCGTGCGCCCCGATGGCGGGAGGGTCCTTATAGCGCGCTGCCGCCGGCCAGGTTGCACCGCCGCGACCGCCGTGACGGCCCCAGGAGCGAAGATTTCGCCAAAACGCCGGGGACCGCGAAAGGGGAAATCGAAAGGGGGAAATCGAAAAGGGGAGATGGCGGGGATGGCACTGCGCTCGACCATTTTCCAATTCCCAATTCCTAATTTCCATTTTCCAATTCCCAATTCCCCTTTCCCAATTCACCCATGATTCTTTTCGTCTCCGACATGCACTTCGGGCGGGGGGCGCAGGCGGCCGAACGGGCCGGCGAGGCCGACCTCGTGGCCTGCCTGCACGCCCAAGAAGCCGTCGCCGAGGGCCTCTACCTCGTCGGCGACGTGTTCGACCCCTACATCGAGTACCGCACGCTGGTGCCCCGGGGCTTCGTGCGCTTCCTGGCCCTGCTGGCCGCCTGGACCGACCGCGGCGTGCCCGTGACCTACCTGGCCGGCAACCACGACCCCTGGCACCGCGACTACTTCGCGCAGGAGTTGGGCGTGCGCGTAGTCTTCGACGCCCTCGCCGAACCGCTGGCGGGCCGCGCCGTCTACCTGACGCACGGCGACGGCCTGGCGCCGGGCGACGGCCTCTACCGCCGGCTCAAGCCCCTGCTCCGGCATCCGGTGCCCGTCTGGCTCTACCGCGCGCTGCTGCCTGCCGACGCCGGCTTCCGCCTGGCGCGCTGGGTCAGCCGGCGCTTCGGCGGCAGGACGCCCGACGCCGCCACGCGCGACGCCCTGCGTGCCCACGCCCGCCGCCTGCTCCAAGAGACGCCCGCCGAACTGGTGGTGATGGGCCACAGCCACCTGCCCGAACTCCTGCGCTGGCCCGAAGGCGCCTATCTCAACACCGGCTGCTGGCGCGAAGGCCGTACCTTCGGCGCCCTGGACGAACGCGGCCCGCGCCTGCTGCGTTGGAACGGGGAGCAGGCTATCGAAGTTGACTCCGCAGCCTGATCGAGCGCGAGGGAGCCGCCCCCCGGACCCTTCGCCGGGATCGCTCCTCAGTCCGGACACGCCCTATGGCCGCGCAGCGCTACAGCGACGAAGAATTGCAGCAGTACTTCCTGGACCCCGCCCGCCGCCGACGCGCGGCGGACGGCGAAGGACACACCAACGGCGCCGGCTCGCCGCGGCCTCCGCAGCGCGGCTACCGGGGCTTTCTCTACCGGCACCTCCAGAATGACAAAAAGGTCGAAGCCGCCGTGGCCCTCTCGGCCCTCGTGGGCTTCCTGTTGTTTTGCACGCTGGCGATGGGCCTCTACATGCTCACGCTCACCAGCGACATCCCCTCGCTGACCGACCTGGAAAACCCCAACCTGGAGCTGGCTACCGTCGCCTACACCGCCGACGGCATCGAGCTGGGGCGCTTCGGGCGGGAAAACCGCTCCTGGGTGGCCTTCGAACAGATCTCCCCGCACGTCATCAACGCCCTCATCGCCACCGAGGACCACCGCTTCTACAACCACTGGGGCGTGGACCTCTTCCGGACTTTCTCCGCCGTGGCGCAGACCTTGCTGGGCGACCTGCAGGGCGGCTCGACCATCACGCAGCAGCTGGCCCGCAACCTCTTCAACGAAAAGATCGGCTTCGACCGCTCGCCCACGCGCAAGCTCAAAGAGATGGTCACGGCGGTGATGCTCGAGCGCCGCTACACGAAGCGCGAGATCATCGAGATGTACCTCAACACGGTGCCCTTCGGCTACAACGCCTACGGCATCGAAGCCGCCTCGCGGACCTTCTTCGGCAAGTCCGCCGCCGAACTCGACGTGATCGAGAGCGCCACGCTGGTGGGCATGCTCCAGGCCATCACCAAGTACAGCCCGGTGCGCAACCCCGACCTCTCGCGCCAGCGGCGCAACGTGGTGATGCGCAACATGATCAAACACGGCTTCCTCGACGAGCGCTTCTACGCCGAGCACCGCGAGACGCCCACCCCCACCAACTTCCGATCCTCCGACGTGACGGACAGCTTCGCGCCCTACTTCGCCGAGTACGTGCGCAACTGGCTGGCCGACTGGGCCAGGGGCGAAAAGTCCGACGGTCGGCCTATCGACATCTACGCCGACGGGCTGGTCGTTTTCACCACGCTCGACTCGCGCCTGCAAGCCTACGCCGCCGAGGCCGTCACCGAGCAGATGAAGGGCTTGCAGGCCGTCGTCGATTGGGAGTGGAGCCGCCCGTCGAGCTACCACCTCGGCGGCGAGACGAAGGCGTACCTGGCCCAGACCGACTTTCAGCCCTTCGCCTACTTCTGGGAGTCGCAAAAGGACCTGCTCGACCGGTTCGTCCGCGAGAGCGAGCGCTACCGCCGGCTACGCCAGCAGGGCGCCGGCGCCGACGCCGCGCTGGCCCAACTGCGCCAGGATGCGGCCTTCGTTGACTCGCTCCGGGCCGACAAGACGCGCCTGGAAGCCGGCCTGGTCGCCATCGACCCGCACAACGGCTACGTCAAGGCCTGGGTGGGCGGGCGCAACCTGAAGATCGACTGGTACGACCACGTCGCCACGGCCAAGCGGCAGCCCGGCTCCACCTTCAAACCCTTCGTCTACACCGCCGCCATCGACAACGGCTACTCGCCCTACTACACGCTGCGGGACTCCCAGTTCGTCTACGTCGATCCCGTCACCGGCCAGCGCTGGAGCCCGAGCAATTCCGGCAGCGCCCCCAGCGGGCGCGTGGTGACGCTCCGCGAGGGCCTGGCCCGCTCGCTCAACACCGTCACGGGCCAGCTCATCCTGGAGATCGAGCCCAGCACCGCCGCCTTCTACGCCCGCCGCATGGGCATCGAGAGCAAGCTCGACGAGGTGCCGGCGCTGGCCCTGGGCACCTCCGACGTGTCGCTGTTGGAGATGACCTCGGCCTACGCCACGCTGGCCAACGGCGGCCTCTACTACACCCCCACCGTCGTCACGCGCATCGAGGACAAAAACGGCAACGTGCTCTTCGAGGCCGAACCCTCGCCCAAAGAAGCCCTCTCGGAAGAGACCGCCTACACCGTCATCGACATGATGCGCGACGTGGTCAGCCAGCCCTACGGCACCGGCATTCGCATCCGCAACCAGTTTGCCCTCAACGGCTACGACTTCGCCGGCAAGACGGGCACCACGCAGGAGAGCGCCGACGGCTGGTTCATGCTGATGCACCCCGACCTGGTCACCGGCGCCTGGGTGGGCTTCAACGACCGCCGCGTCACCTTCCGCTCGAGCTGGTGGGGCCAGGGCGCCCACAACGCGCTCTTCCTCGTGGGCGACTTCATCACGCGCACCGCCGCCTCGCCGGACGTGGCCCTGAGCAAAAGCGAGCGCTTCCCCATGCCCGAAGATTACGTCCAGCCCACCCCCTTCGAAGAGTTTGAACGCGAACGCCTCCGCGAAGAAGCCAGAGACCGGAGCCGCGTCGGCTGGTGATCTCATGCGGGATGGCAGCGTGCGGATGTTGGATTGATCGTAGCCCCCAGTCCGCACGCCGCCATCCACCATCCAAAACCATGAAGATTCTCCACACCGCCGACATCCACCTCGGCTCGAACACCTACGGGCGCATCGACCCGGAGACCGGCCTCAACACGCGCCTGCTCGACTTCAAGCGCTGCTTCGAGTTCATGGTCCGGCGCGGCCTCGACGAAGACATCGACCTGTTTCTCTTCTGCGGCGACGCCTACCGCACCGCCGACCCGACGCCCACGCAGCAAAAGGTCTTCGCCGAGTGCCTCAAGCCCGTCTCCGACGCCGGCATCCCCATCGTCATGATCACCGGCAACCACGACCACCCGGTCTCCTTCGGCAAGGCCTCCGCCATCGACATCTTCGGCTTCGTCAGCGGCAACGTGCGCCTGTTTCGCAAGCCCGAAAAAGCCCTCGTCGAGACCCGGAGCGGCCCGCTGCAACTGCTGGCGATGCCCTGGCCCATCCGCTCGACGTTGCTCTCGAAGGACGACCATCGCAAGAAATCTCCCCTCGAAATCCGCGACCTGATCGAGCAGCTCTACGTGGACTTCATCGAAACGGCGGTGCAGGAGCTCGACCCGGCGCTGCCGACCGTCCTGGCCGGGCACTTCAGCGTGCAGGGCAGCGAGATCGCCGGCTCGGAGCGGACCAGCCTGATTGCCCACGAGCCGCGCTTTACGCCCGGCCAACTCTCGCCGCCGCCCATCGACTACGTGGCCCTCGGGCACATCCACCGCTTTCAGGATCGCCGCACCGACCCCGAAGCGCCGCCCGTGGTCTATTGCAGCAGTATCGAGCGGATTTCGTTCAAAGAGGCCGACGATCCCAAGGGCTTCGTGCTCGTCACCATCGAGGCCGAGGACGGGCGCAAGCAGACTTCCTACGAATTCGTCGAGACGCCGGCGCGGCGCTTCCTGGCCCTCGGCGTAGACGCGCGCGCAGCCGTCGATCCTACCGAGCGGATCTTGCAGGAGATCGCGCGGCACGACGTCGAAGACGCCATCGTGCGCGTGCGCTACCACATCGACGAGGCGCAGGTGCCGCAGATCGACGCGCGCCGCATCCGGGAGGCGCTCGGCGCGGCGTTCGTCGTGGCCTCCATCGAGCGCACCGTCGATCCGGTGGAGCGGCAGCGGCGCACGGTCCTGACCCGCGAAGCCACCCTCGAAGAAGCCCTGGAACGCTACGTCGCCCAGCACGAGCACCTGGCCTCGATCAAAGACGACCTGGTGCAGGCCGCCCTGGCGCTCGAAGCCGAGTACGACGCCCGGCGGCGCGATGAAACCTAGCGCGGCGCCAAAAAATGAACGGTTCGCCGACCCCCGCCTTCGTCATTGGGCGATGCTGGATGATACTAACAACAAAGGACGCGCCGGGGCGCTTCAGGCCGCGCCCTGAACCTCAACATCCGGAACGATGAACGTCGAAGACCTGACCGTGGTGGTGCCTCGCAAAGAGAACGTGAGCG
>JBFGTT010000120.1:0-8105 GCA_041565995.1 Rhodothermales bacterium | reverse complement strand
GGGGCGTTCGGTGACGGGGGGCTATGTGTACCGGGGTCCGGGGGTGCCGTCGTTGGTGGGGTGGTACGTCTACGGCGACTTCGTCAGCGGCAAGATCTGGGCGCTCGCCTTCGAGGGCGGCGCGGTGCAGGCGCACGCCGAGTTGCTCGACACGACGCTGGGCATTTCGAGCTTCGGCGTCGATGAAAACCGCGAACTCTACTTCTGCGCCTTCGACGGGCGCATCTACCGCTTCACCTCCGCCGCAGGCACCCGCACCGGCGAGGCCGACGTGCCGGAGACGCCGTCGCGGCTGCGGCCCGGCCATCCCAACCCGTTCCGCGCGGCGACCACCGTCGCCTACTCGCTGGCGCGGGCGGCGCCCGCCGAGCTGGCCGTCTTCGACGCCTGGGGCCGGCGCGTGCGGACGCTGGCGCGCGGCGTGCACCCGCCGGGCGAGTACGCCGCCCGCTGGGACGGGCGCGACGATCAGGGCATGCCGTCGGCAGGCGGCGTCTATTTTTTCCTCCTCAGCGTGGCCGGCGCCCCCGTGGCAAGCCGCCCCGTCGTGCGTCTCCGCTGAGGGCCATCCGGCAACCGAAGGATGCAGACATCCAGCGTGATCTTGTTGCTCTGGGGGATCCTGGGGCTGGCGGTGCTGCCGGCGCGGGCGCAACGTCCGTGCGCCGAAGAGCCGGGCTTTCAGAAACTCGACTTCTGGGTCGGCACCTGGGAGGTCGTGACGGCGCAGGGACAACGCGCCGGCGACAACCGGATCGAGAAAATCCTCGACGGCTGCGCCCTCGTCGAACACTGGACGGGCGCGGGCGGCAGCCAGGGCTGGAGCCTCTTCTACTACAACGCCGTCACCGACCGCTGGAAGCAGGTGTGGGTGACGCAGCGGGCCACGACGCGCGGCGGCCTCAAAGAAAAAGTGCTGGTCGAAGAACGCGCCGACGGCAGCCTGTGCTTCCAGGGCGAGATCCCCGTCGAAGGCGGTGGCAGCTACCTCGATCGCACCACGCTGACGCCCCTGGCCGACGGCCGCGTGCGCCAGCTCATCGAATGGTCCGCCGACGGCGGCACGACGTGGAACACCAGCTTCGACGCCTTCTACGTGCGGAAAGAGTGAACGGAAAACGGGCGGGCGCTTCCCCCGGCGTCGCTACGAAGCGGCCTCCAGTTGCTCCCGGTCGGCCTTCTTGAGTCCCCGGACGACCAGTTCGTAGGAGGCGTCGATCATGGCGCGGAGTTCGTCGCCGGGGAGGCTGCCGTCGAGCGTGACGGTGTTCCAGTGTTTCTTGTTCATGTGGTAGCCGGGCTGCACGGCCTCGTAGCGCTCGCGCAGCAGCACGGCCTCTTCGGGGTCGCACTTGAGCGAGAGGCGCGGCGGCAGGGCGTCGACGGCCAGCAGGGCGAACATCTTGCCCATCACCTTGAAGACCAGTGCCTGCGGCCCGAACGGCAGGTCTTCGACGGCGCCCTTTTTCCGGCCCAGGTAGGCGTAGACGGCTTCGAGATTCATACGGGGATGGTTGTTGGAAAATGGGAAATGGTTATTGGAAAATGGGAAATGGTTCAGCGAAGCGCCATACCCCCCCAGTTCCCATTTTCAATTTCCCATTTTCAATTTCCCATCCATGCTTGAAAGGCCTGGCCGACGGCGGCGGCGTCGAAGGCGGGCGCGCGTTTGGCCGCACCGGCGACGAAGCTGTCGAACCAGAACTTGGCGAAGAGCAGGCTGGGACCGACGCACGCGCCGTGGCCGCCGGTAGGCAGCGGATCGATGAACTCGACCTTCGCGGCGCCGCGCTGCTGGAAGCGTTGCAGGGCCACCTGCGTGTTTTCGGGCGGCACGTGCTGATCCTGCGCGCAGTGGTAGAGTTGCATCGGCGCCTGCGGCGTCCAATCGTACACGTCGTTTTCGCGCAGGCGCAGGCGCAGCGGGTGGTTCGAATCGTCCTGGAAGGCGGCGACGAAGGCGGGGGTGAAGATGTCGATGGGGATTTCGGGCATCACGTCGTTGATCTCGCCGCCGCCGTGGGTGCCGTCGAAGAGCGGCGGCAGCAGCGCGTCGTAGGGCGCGGCAAACATTTCCGAGGGACTGTCGAAGAGGCCGTAGACGTCGTTGTAGGCTAGCACGGTGTAGGGCAGGTAGAAGGGCGAGGGGTGGGTCTTGCGCTCGGTGAACGTGGCGGCCATGACGCCGGAGAGGTCGTACGGCCCGGCCATCGGCGCCGAGGCGGTGAGCTGGAACTCGTCCCGGTGGTTGGCTTCGAGTTCGCGATGGGCGGCCATGGCCGTGTAGCCGCCCTGCGAGTAACCCGTCAGGAAGAGTTGGCCGCTGAGGTCGATCTCGTGGGCGGCGGCGAAGTCCGTGGCGGCGCGCAGCATGTCGATGGCGGCGCTGGCCGAGGCGGCGGCGTGGACGTAGGGATGCAACCCCGGCGAGTCGCCCAGGCCCAGCAGGTCGGGCAGGGCGGCCACGTAGCCGTCGGCGGCCAGGATCAGGCCGATGAGCTGCTCGCCGCCGCCGGCCGAGGGCGCCTCGTCTTTGCGGGTGAGGGTGCCGTGCTGATAGCTCGCCAGGGGCCGGGCGCCGGGCGCGTTCCTGGGCACGAACAGCGCGCCCGAAGCCTGCGTCACGCCGCCCTGCGGGTCGATGGTTTCGTAGACGACCTTGTAGGCGGTCACGTCGAAGCGGGCCGAGAGGGGCAGCCCGGCGGCGGCAAAATCGGCGTTGAGTTGCGCGGCGGACCGTTCGAACAGCGTCGTCTCGGAGATCGTGGCGCCGCGCCCCATGCGCGGCTCAACGTTGGCGTCTTCTCCGGTCGAGGCCGTATCGCACCCGGCGAGGAAGAGCAAAGCCGGCAGGGCCGGCGCGAGGGACAGGAAGGAGCGTAGGAAGCGAAGTCGGGTCATGCGAAATCTCGGTTTGCGAGCGCGGTGTTATTCGGGCAGGGTGCCGAGGGCCTGCAACATCGGCGTGGGGAAGTTTGCAGCCAGCAACGCGCCAGCGACGGCTATGTGCCCCTGGTGATACCCCTCCTCGACGAGGCGGTGCACGACGGTGCATCATCGCCCGCCGCCTGGCGCGGCAGTTGTGCGCTTCAAGGACGTCGAGGCAGTGCAGAAACTGGCCGAGTCGCCCAAGGCCAGGACGATCATTGTCGTCGGCGTCGAAGGCGGTCTGCCGGTGATCCTGGCAGGCAGTAGCCGCCGGGATCCGCGTGCGCCGTCTGCGCACGCAATGCTTCCTGGGGCCGTGGCAAAAAGCCAAAGGCCAGGGGCGCCGCGTCATCGTCCGCCGGGTCCGGTGCGCGCAAGGGGTTCGCGTGCTTTCGTGGGCTGAGGGATCCCGATCATCGTCCGTGCCTCAGGCGGGGTCGCGATGTCTCGCTCGGCCGCATGCGCCAGCCTCACGAGGCGTTCGAGGAGGGCAGGATTCGTGGCTAGATGCTCCTTCCGGGGGTCCATGTAGAGATGGTCTTCGAGTCCTACGCGCACGTGCCCGCCCATGGTAATAGCCATCGCGTTGACGAAGAACTGGAACCGCCCGATGCCCGCTGCCGCCCACGTGGAGGCAGCCGGCAGCGATTGTACCAGCGTCGCCAGGTGAAAAGGCGTGGCGCTGAGCGTTCCCAGAGAACCCAGGAGCAGGTTAAAATAAAACGGCTCTCGCAACACCTTGCGGTCGATTAAATACCGGGCATAATCGATCATGCCGAGGTCGAAGATTTCGAGTTCCGGGACGATGCCGCGCTCGCGCATGATATCGGCCAGCGCGCGGATCATCGCAGGATCGTTCACCGAAGCCTGTTTGGGAAAGTTCATCGAACCGAGCGTCAGCGAAGCCATCTCCGGCTTGAGGTCCCCCTCCAGCTCCAGCACTGCCGAACGCTGCTCCAACCGTCCAAAGACCCGTCCGCTGGTCGAGGCGCAGATAATAACATCCGGACAGGCTTGCCGCACTTTGCCAATGATTTCTCGGTAAACGTCGGATCGATAGGTGGGCGCGCCCGATTCATCGCGGGCATGAAGGTGTACGATCGACGCGCCGATCCGGCGGCAGCGAAAACAGTCTTCGGCTATTTCATCGGGTGTAATGGGCACGTGAGGATTGTCCTCTCTGGTGGGCACCATGCCCGTAATGGCGGCGTTGATAATGAGCTTTTCCACTTGCTTGATCCGACCATTGAGCGTACTCTGAGACATCTCAGTATACGCAATCCGGTGGTTTCCGACTACTCCGCGCCCCGGCCTGCTGCCAAACCGTCTCTTGCGGTCTCTCAAGATGGATGGCGCCGCCGGGCGTCGATCCCGATAGGCGCCGCAAACACAACGCATCCCGCTACGATGAAGCAGGACGCTCCACCGCCTCACGCGCACCCTTATACCCGTAGGCAACGCGTGCAATTTTTTTTTCGTCGCCTGACCGCGTTTTGGCGCAGGCCGCCGGATTTTATCATTGTCGGAGCGATGAAGTGCGGCACCTCTACGCTTTTTGCAAATATCTCAAACCATCCTTCGGTGGTTCCTGCCTTCAGAAAGGAAGTGCATTTTTTCGACTATCCGAAGAATTTCGCGAAGGGTTTTCGCTGGTACCTGGCCCATTTTCCACTTTCTCGCCCTGGGTCGTTCAAGGACGGATTCTGGAAACGCAGACCGATTATCACCGGCGAGGCCTCGCCGTATTATAGTTTTCATCCCCTGGCCTGCCAGCGAATAAAGGAGAGGCTGCCGGAGGTCAAAATCATTTTCCTGATCAGAAATCCCGTCGATCGGGCCTACTCGCACCATCAGCATGAATGCCGGCTCGGCTACGAAGTGCTATCGTTTGAGGAAGCGATTGCGGCGGAAAACGACCGGCTGGCGGGAGAGGAAGAAAAATTCCGCGCGGATCCCTGGTATTATAGCTATGCCCATCAGCATTGGTCGTACCTGAAACGCGGCCACTACGTCGATCAGATTAGAACGTGGGCTTTGGCGTTCTCCCCGGAGCAGGTGCTCGTCTTGGAACTTGAGCAGGTATCCAAAGACCCGCAAGGCGCTTTTTCCAGGATTTTTGACTTCCTGGAGGTTCCCCGCTATCGTGTCGAGCAACTCAAACCGCTTAACGCCGGGAGGTACCAAGCCCTCAAACCCGAAACACGGCAAAAGCTGGAACGCTATTTTGCGCCGTTCAACCAGGAACTGAGTACGTATCTGGGACGAGCGCTTCCCTGGTAAGAACCATGATGACTGATCCACCAGAGCGACCTAACTTCTCCTCCTTCTTTAACGACGAGAAGGTGCTGATCACAGGCGGCCTGGGCTTCATCGGTTCCAACCTGGCCCGCCGCCTGGTAGCCTACGGCGCCCGGGTTACGGTGGTGGACAATCTGGAGCCGCATCATGGCGGTAATCTGCACAACGTCGAACCTTTCAAGCAGCACCTCCGTGTTCATGTGGCCGATGTCTGCGCCGAGGAGCCTATAAATCAACTCGTGGCCGGCCAGGCGTACCTTTTCAATCTTGCCGGGCAAAGCAGTCACCTCGATGCCATGAGCAATCCGCTTTCCGATTTAAGGGCCAATGGCATCGCGCAAATCCAGATTCTCGAAGCCTGCCGCAACCACAATCGCGACGTGCGCATCGTCTTTGCCAGTACCCGCCAGGTCTACGGCGTCCCGCGCTATCTTCCGGTCGACGAACGCCATCCTGCCCAACCGGTGGATATCAACGGCTGGAATAAACTGGCGGCGGAGGGATACCACCAGGTGTACTACCGGGCCTATGGAATCCGCAGTACGACTCTTCGGTTAACCAACACGTACGGGCCTGGTATGCGGATCAAGGATGACAGGCAAAACTTTCTCGGGTACTGGGTGGGCTTGCTTTTGCGCGGCCAAACCCTTCGGATCTTCGGGAACGGTACCCAGGTCCGGGATTTCAACTACGTCGAAGACGTGATCGATGCCTTATTGCTCGCCGCGTGCTCGAGCGGTGCGGTTGGAGCAAGTTGGAATCTCGGCGGCGGCCAACCCTACTCGTTGCTGGACACCGCCCAACACCTGATTGCGGCCCACGGCGGCGGAGACTATGAATGCGTACCTTTTCCAGCTGAACGAATAGCCATCGATATCGGCGATTATAGGGCCAGTGCCGAGAAGATCCGGGCTGATCTCGGTTGGAAGCCGAACACGTCTCTGCCGGATGGTTTGCAACGGACCTTCGCTTTTTACCGTGCAAACCTGTCTCATTACCTCTGATGAGCCGAAGACCTCACATGGAGCGCATTCCGGTTGCTTTCCCCCTGGGGCAGGTGATGGAGCGGGGCCGAGCAATTCGCGCAGCCATCGATCGGGTTCTCGCCAGCGGCCGTTTCATCCTCGGCGCCGAGGTCGAAGCCTTCGAAACGGAATTTGCCGCGTATCTCGGCAGCCGGTATTGTGTGACGACGGGCAACGGTACCGACGCCCTGGCGCTGGCCCTGCAAGCCGTGGGCGTTGCCTCCGGCGATGAAGTGATCACGGTGTCTCACACCTCTGTGGCGACGGTGGCGGCCATCGAACAGATTGGCGCCGTGCCCGTGTTTGCCGACGTAGATCCCGCTACGCGCTGCCTTGACCCGGGCGCCATTGAACCCCTGCTGACTGATCGCACCCGGGCGGTACTGCCCGTGCATCTCTACGGCCAACCCGCAGCCCTGGACGCCCTGAGAGACCTGGCCCGGAGGTTCGACCTGAAACTGGTCGAGGATTGCGCCCAGGCTCATGGGGCGGCGTTTCAGGGCCGCAAGGTTGGGACGTTCGGCGAGGCAGCCGCGTTCAGTTTCTACCCCACGAAGAATCTGGCGGCCCTGGGCGACGGCGGCACCGTCGTAACCGATAGCGCCCAGGTTGCTACAGCAGTACGCCGAGGACGTCAGTACGGCTGGGCCCGCCCCCAGTGGAGCCTTCAAGCCGGGATGAACTCCCGGCTCGATGAAATCCAGGCAGCGGTGTTGCGGGTCAACCTTCCCTACCTGCAGCAGGACAATGTCAGACGACGCCGGATCGCTGAACACTACCGGCAAGCTCTCGATGGTACGGCCATCACGGCGCCGGCCTCGGCGCCGGGCACGCTGCACGCCATGCATCTGTTCGTCATCGAATGCCCGGAACGAGACGCGCTGGCCGCGCACCTGGACCGGGCCGGTATCGACACGGCCCTGCATTATCCGGCTCCGGTCCACAGGCAGCCGGCCTATGCCGGGCGCATTCGGGGCCGCGAAAACCTGCCGGCAACCGAGGCCTTATCGCAGCGCATTCTAACCCTACCGCTTTACCCGCACATGGAAGAAGGATGGGTCCTTCGGGTTTGCGATGCGCTGCAAAGTTGGGGTGCTCGACATCCATCTTGAACGATGAACGGAGGAGTCCATGGAATGCATCCTGTATGGAGTAGGCACGCCCTACGTGTACGAGGTGTACGAAAGCCTCCAGCGCCTGGGATGGCAGATCAAAGGCCTGGTGGCGAACCTGCAGGGCGCTCAACGTCCGGAAGACCTGGGCGAGGTGGTTGACAAAAGCGCCCTACCCGCAGCATGGACCCAACTTCCGGTGGTCTTGCCGCTGTTGACGCCGGGGTACCGTAAACAACTCGAACAGGAAACACGCGCCCTGGGCTTTAGCCGGTTTCCGGCCGTGGTCGATCCGACGGCTGTGGTGGCCGGCACCAGCACGGTGGCCGACGGCGTGTATATCAATGCCTCGGCGACGGTCGGCGCCCAGTGCCGTCTCGCGCGGTTTGCCCTGATCAACCGCAGCGCCTCGGTGGGGCATCACGTCGTGGTGAAGGAATATGCCAGCCTTGGGCCGGGCTGCGTGATCTGCGGGTCTTGCGAGATCGGGCGGGGCGCGTTTGTAGGCGCCGGCGCCGTGGTCATACGAGACGTTCCGGCTCACTGTTGTGTGGTGGGCAACCCCGCCGAAATCATCAAGCAGCAGATCAAAGGCTATCATGATGTCTCGGTTTGAAAGGGCGCGCGCGCTGCGTAGGTGGATGAAGGCTTGCCGGGAGGCGTTCCCGAAAGCCTTCGACCCGAAGGACGTCGCTATCTGTACGATTCATGGTAATTCACCCCATTACGCGGGTTCTTTTGC
>JBFGTT010000119.1:0-8148 GCA_041565995.1 Rhodothermales bacterium | reverse complement strand
TCCAGGGCGAAGCCGGCCAGCGCGCCGATGCGCCCGAAGAACTCTTGCATCAACGAACTGGAGGCGCTATGCAGGGGGTTGAGGGTCATACTGGAAGATATGGGTTATTGGGAAATGGTTATTGGGAAATGGTTATTGGGAAATGGTTATTGGGAAATGGTCGGGCGAAGCGCCATCCCTCCCCATATTCCATATTCCATTTACCATTTTCCTGTTCTCATTCTCCAATATACCGTCAGTAGGCGTATTCGTAGAGCAAATTCAGGCGGATCGTGGCGCCGTCGCTGACGATGCGCGCCAGCAGCCAGTTGAACAACTCGTACTCGATGGTGAAGCGGCGGCTCCCGGCGGCGTTTTCCTGCACGGTGTTGGCGAACGAGATGGGCCAGCTCACCGACGCGTAGAACCGGCGCGAGAGGTACTTGCCGGCGGTGATGGTGGCGCCCTGCAGGCCCTCCTGCTGGATCTCGATCACGTCGAGGCCCAGCTCGGAGCCGGCGGCGTTTTCGACGATGTTGGCAAGCTGGCCGATAGCCAGTTCGGCGCCCGTGCCCAGCGCGCCGCCGCTGCCGGCGCCGCCGAGCTGAAAGGCTTCGTCGGCAGGGCGCCCGGTGGCCAGGTACGAGACGATGTTGGTCATGTCCGTCTGCGGGTCCGAGGCGAGTTCGAGCTTGAGGTCGTCGAGGCGGCCGGTGAGGGCCAGCGTGATGATGATCTCGGTGCCCTGGCTGCTGCGCGAGCGCACCTCGTAGTCGGCCTGGAGACTCAGGACGGGGTCGGTGGCGGGGCCGTTGAAGGTGAGCGTGTTGGTGATGCCTTCGCGCGGGGTTTCGCTGATGATGAAGCGCCTGCCGAACTGGTTGATGTAGCTGCGCGCCGGGATGACCTCGATGGTGCCGAAGAGTTGCTGGTCCTGTTGCGGTCGTTTTTGCAGGTCGAGTTCGCCGGTAAACTGGATGTTCATGTCGGGGTTTTTGCGCGAGCGCAGCCACACGTCGCGGTTCATGCGGACCTTCAGATCCATGTCGAGGGCCGCGTAGAAGTCGAACGTGGTGGTGTCGGCCTCGGTGGGGCGGATGCCGAAGTATTCTTCGAGCATCTCCAGGTCGCGCTCGGTGAGTTTGACGGGTTCGAAGTCTTCGGCGGCGGTCTCTTCGGTGAGGTAGACGTCGGCGCTGATGAGTCGCACGGTGCCCTGGAGCACGGGGGCGTTGGTGGTGCCGCGTAGCGTCAGGTCGGCGTCGGCCACGGCGCGGTAGTCGGGCGAGTCGATGGCGCGGAAGTCGTCGGCCTCGATGGCGATGTCGAACTGACCGAGCGTCAGTTGGGCCAGGTCGATGGTGCCCCGCGCGGTGGCGCGTCCGGCGCCGGCGCGCATCTCGGCCTCTTCGAGCCTCACCTGGTCGTCGGCCAGCGTGGCGCGGCCCCGGATGCCGGCGTAGGTGGTGCCGAGTTCGGGCAACCCCAGGCGCCCGCCTTCGAGCGTGACGGTGCCGGAGAGGTCCGGGTCTTCGAGCGTGCCGCCGACGTGCACGCGGGCGTCGAGCTGGCCCTCGATCTTATCGACCGTGGCGCGGTCGAGGAAGGGCAGCACCCAGTTGATGGAGAACCGGTCGGCGTCGAGGTTGAGCGAGACGTTGTCGGCGGGGTCGGCGGGCCGCCGGGAGATCTGGAGGGCGCGGTCAGCGTCGGCGCCCCGGCTCAGGCGCAGGTCGGTGGGGAGGGAGCCGCGCAGAGCCAGCGTGCTGCCGTCCACGTGGGTCAGCACGGCGTCCAGGTTGAGGCGGAGGCTGTCGTAGCGGACCTCGGTGCGCAGCGTGCCCACCGGCTCCTTGAGCGACTCTACGTCGAGGTCGAGCCGGCCTTTGAGCACCGGCGCGGCGGCGGGGCCGGTCAGGTCGAGCGATCCGTTGAGGGTGCCGTCGAGGCCGGGGAAGTTGAACAGATCGGCGATGGCGCCGATGCGAAACTGTTCGATGGTCAGGCCGAGGCTCTGGGTGCCGTCGGGGTCGATCACGCCGTCCATGGCGATCTGCTGGTCGCCTCCGTAGATGAGGAGGTTGCTGACGCGGTAGGCGTCGCCGTAGGAGACGGTAGCGGGCAGCAGGAGTTGCCAGCGGTCGTCGTCGAGGCGGAGGGTGAGGTCGTCGAGTGTGAGGCGTCTTCGTTCGGGGTTGAGGTCCACGGTGCCGCGCAGCCGGGCGTCGCGCCGCTGGTCGATGGTAAAAGTAGCGTTGAAGTCGGCGCTGTCGCCCTCCATCGTCATCTCGAACTCGGAATAGCGGAGGGTGAGGGTCGGGACGGAGAAGTAGTTCATCTCGGCGAAGAGTTGCGCGGCGGCGAGCGTCCCGTCGCGTCCGAGCGCACCGGAGGCCGCCAGGTCGAACGAGGAGAGGCGCACGTCGTCGTAGACCATGCTGTTGAGCGCGCCCGTGGCCTCGAAGCGGCGCGTGCCGGGATCGCCGAAGAGGCGTCCTTCGACGTGCCCGCCTCGCACCAGGAACACCTCGGCGCCGACGAGCGCGCGCAGGGGACCGGCGTCGAGCAGGTCGGCCTCGAAGCGAAAGGCAGAGGCGTGCCGGCCCAACGAGTCGAAGAGGGCCACCGGCCCGCCGCCGGCCAGGCGGGCCACGTTCGAGCGCACGTCCAGCGTGTCCACCCGCAGCAGGCCCTCGTCGAGCCGGAAGCGGGCCTGCGCGGCGCCCACGCGGACGCTGTCGTAGCGGGCGTCGGTCACGTCGATCCGGCTCTGGAGGGTCATCGTGGCCGGGTCGAAGCCGGCGCCCTCCACGCCGAAGTCCGCCGAGAGGTCCACGCGCAGGGTGTCGAGGCCTGCCAGGCGGGCCACGTCCACGCTGTCCATCGTGCCGAAGACCTGGTAGGTGGGGCGCTCGTCGAAGAAGCGACCGGCGGCGTTGAAGCGGGCGCCGCCGCGCTCGAACCGCAGGTCGGCCCCGGCGCGGGCGTCCCCGCCGGCCAGGTCCACCTCTGCCGTGCCGCCGAGGATGACGGCGTCGTTGAGGCGGGAGCGGTCCAGGTCAAGGTGCGCCTGGAGCGTCATCGTCTGCGGGTCGGCGCCCCGGAGGTCGAAGGCGGTGAAGGTGCCGTTGAGTTCGGTCTCCAGCCCTTCGATGCCGAGCAGCGCGCCCAGGTTGAGGCCGGCGACGGTGCCCGTTTGCAGCGCGAACGAGGGCGTCTCGCCGAAGAGGTCGCCGCCGCCGGCCAGGCGCGTCGAACCCTGGGGCGTGTCGAGCCGGGCGTCGAAGGTCAGCACGCCGCGCCGCAGGCCGAGGGTCAGTTGCGCTCCGTCGATGGGCTGCCGGTTGAGGCGCGAGGCGGCCAGGTCGAGCGTGGCCGTCAGCGTCATCGTCTGCGGGTCGAAGCCGCGCCCGGTGAGTTCGACGATGGAGCCGTTGAGGTCGCTGCTTTGATCGGGGTTCTGCGTCAGCCTGCCGAGGTCTACGTGCGCGAAGCCGCCCCGTGTGACGGCGAAGGTGGGGACGCGGTCGAAGGGCCGGGCGGTGGCAGCCAGGTCGAAGGTGCCGCCGTCGAGGCGGGCGTCGGCCTGCACGTCGAGGCGGCCCGCGCGCAAGGCGCCGTTCAGCGAGGCGGCGTGGATGCGGTAGGTGCCGTAGACCGAGTTGTCGAGCGAGAGGCGGAGGTCGTCGAGGCGGAGGTCGGCGGCGGGGTCGGTGCCGCTGCCGCGCAGGGCGAAGGCGCCGGTGAGGGCGCTGCGCGTGGTGTCGCCGAGGAGGGCGGCCACGTTCAGGTTTTCGAAGCGACCCTCGTGGAGGCGGAAGCGCAACACGTCGCCCAGGCGCACCTCGGCCTCGGCGGCCACCTCCCCTTCGGCGAAGCGGAGCCGCGTCTGGACGTCGAGCGTGCCCTCGCGCAGGCGCGCGGTGAGGTTGCCGTCTTCGAGGCGCTGCCGGTTGAAGCGCGAGGCGGCCAGGTCGAGCGTGGCCGTCAGGCGGGCGGCCTGCGGGTCGAAGCCCTGCCCCTCGACGCGGAAGGCACCGTTGAGGTCGCTCGACTGCGTGGAGTCTTCGGCGAAGCGCCCGACGTCGAGGCTGCGCAGGCGCCCCCGGAGGTCGTAGGACGGCACGGCGTCGAAGGGGCGCGCGGTGCCGTTGAGGACGAGGGCGGCGCCCCGGAGGCCCGTCTCCAGGCCGATCTGCGCCAGGCCGTCGTCGAAGGCGAGGCCGAGCGTGGTGCGGTCGAAGGCGTAGTCGGCGTAGCGGGTGTCGAAGACGAGGGCGCGAGCGGTGCCGCCGAGGCGGTCGAGGGTGGGGCCGCGCAGGTCGGCGCGCACGTCGGCGTTGATGCGCCCCCGCATGGCCGGGTCGCCGGTGAAGAAGGCGGGGTTCAGCCCCCGGAGCGTCCCGTCGAGCCGGTAGGCGACGGAGTCCGTCGCGCCGGGGGTAGCCTCGGCTTCGAGGCGAAGCGTGGCGCCGTCGGAAAAGCGGGCCTCGGCGAGGGCGTCGAGCAGGCCGGCGCTGCCGCGCAGGCGCACCTCGAAGGCGGCGCTGCCGCCGGGCGCCAGCGCCGGGACGAACGGCGCCACGTCGGCGAAGGCCAGCGGCGCGGCGCGCAGCGTGAAGTCGATGTCGTGGACCTGATCCTGCGCGGCGTCGGGCAGGCGCAAGGCGCCGTAGGCGGCCAGGTGGCTGCCGGGCGCGTCGAGGCGGAGCGTGTCGAGGGCCAGGCGTCCGCCGGCCAGGCGCGCCCGTGCCAGCAGGTCGAGGGCTTCGTCGCGGCCGGGCGGCGTCACTCGGGCCTGCAGGGCGCTCAGGGCGAGGGTCGTCGCCGGGCCGATCACCAGGCTGTCGATCTGCGTGTGCAGGCCCCGGATGCGCAGCGTGGAGTCGCGCCCCGGCGCGTAGAAGGCGGCGGAGAAGGCGCCCCGGTCGAGGCCGATCCGGTCGATCTGCAAGACGAAGGCGCTCCGGGTGGTGTCCGGCGAGGACGGGCCGAGGGCGTCGAGCAGGTCCCACGTCGAATCGGCCTGTTGGCGCATCGCCACCGTCAGCCCGGCGGCGTGAATCTCGCGGACGTGGATCTTCTTGCGGAGCAGGGCGAGCAGGTCGTAGCGCAGGCGCAGCGTATCGGCGTGGGCCATGCGCACCGTGTCGTCGCGCGTGACGTTGAGGTCGTAGAGGGCGAGGTGGCCGATCCAGTTGCCGTCGATCCTGCCGACCTCGATGGTGGTGGCGTCGAAGGGGTTGGCGAGGGCGATGAGGGCGTCGCCGGCCCTGGCGGCGCCCCAGTTGGTCTGCAAGGCCACGAGCACCCCCAGCACGATCAGCAGCAGCAGGCCCAGCAGCCCTCCCAGCGCCAGCAGCGCTCCCCGCAGCACGCGCCGCGCCGTCGAGCGCGGGCGGCCTTCGGGCGCGGGCGACGCCTCGGCCTGCCCGTCGGCGCGCGCCGCCTCCGGCCCGGCCGCCTCTTGCGCGACGACCTGCGGATCCGGCGGGATGTGATCGGGAGGAGGCATGGGCGGGTTGCGGCCGCTAAAACGACAAACGTGAAGGTGCCCTGCCGGGGCGTCGCTTCCGTCTTACGATCTAGAACGCCTGGCCGAGGCTCAGGTGGAAGTTGAAGCGGTTGATGAATTTCGTTCGGGGTTCGTCGAGGAAGCCTTCTTCGAAGAGGAAGGCGTTGCGCGGCGATTGCAGGTCCAGGTCGTCCGGATTGATTTTGAAGGCCAGGTCGAAGCGGACGTAGCCCACGGGCGTCTCGTAGCGGATGCCGGCGCCCACGCCGAACTTGAAGCGCTTGAGGGCCAGGTGGCCGTCGTCGCGGAGGCAAATCCGGTTGGGCTTCAGGCAGGTTTCGCCGGGTTGGGGCGCGTTGCCATCGGCGCGGAGGCTGTCCGGGAAGCTCCGGGCCGAGACCTGCCCGAAGTCCAGAAAGACCGCCGAGCGCCACTTGTCGTTCAGCCCCGGAAAGGGCAGGCGCACCTCCAGGTTGCCGCTCAGCTTCGCCAGGCCGCCGACGGGTTCGTACTGTTCGAAGAGCGTCACGGGCAGCCCCGTGGTGGAGTCGATCCGGGCGACCCCGGTCGTTTTGTCGACGTCGAGGGTGGTCCGGTTGAGCTTGGGGCCGATCAGGCCGAGGTCCCAGCCGCGCACGTCGCTGGGGCCGCCGGCGTAGAAGCGGACCGGGTCGAAGCGGTTCTCGAAGGGGACTTCGAACTGCCTGCGGCTCTGGCCGAAGGGCTGGAGGCGGCCGCCCGTCAGGCGCGCGCCGACGCTGACGCGGCGCGTCAGGGGCACGTAGCCGACGATCTCGACGCTGCCCTTGACGTATTCGACGCCGGGCGTGAGCAGGCCGCCGAGGCTGCCGGCCTGTTCGAGCAGAGGCCGCACCAGGAAGCCGCGCCGGGGGTTGAGGAAGTTGTTGACCTTGCCGAAGGTGCCGTTGAGCGTCAGGATGCTCTTGCTGTAAACGTCGCGGCGGGTCGTGTCGGTAAGCTGGATGGTGGGCTGGAGGGCCTGGCTGATGGTGTAGCGCAGGCTGAGCGTCCGGAAGGTCAGGAGCTCGTAGATCAGCAGCGTGCTCGCGCCCAGCTCCCTCCGATTGATCTTGAGCGCGCCGATGCCGTCGGGCAGCAGGGGATCCCGTTCGACCTGGGCAAACGGCTCGACGACGAGCGACATGCGCGTGGTGAACAGGTAAGGCTGGCGTAGCGCGACGCTGCCCCGCAGCAGCAGCGGCGGGTCAGCCTGGGAAGCGGACGTGGAGGCCAGCACGCCGGTGTTGAGGACGCTGCCGACGGTCAGGTTGCGCGCCTCGCCGAGGAAGTTGCGATGGCTCCACTGGCCCTGGAGCGTCACGCCCACCTCGCTCGAATAGCCGGTCTGGGCCGTCAGGTAGCGGAGCCGGGCCTCGCCCACCCGAAAGCGCACGGTGACGGTCGAGTCGCGCCACTGGTAGCCGGGTTGCAGGGGTTGGAGGGTGTCTTGCTGCACCGGCGGCACGTCGGCCAGGGCCACGCGGAAGAGGTTCAGGCCGAAGAGTTCGCGCTGGCCCTCGACGAGCCGGCTGTTCGAGAAGCGGTCGCCCAGCGAGAACGGCAGTTCGCGCAGGATGGTCTGCCGGGTGACGTTCCTGTTGCCCTCGATCTCGACGACCGAGAAGTAGCCGACCGGGCCGGGGTTGATGTAAAAGCTGATGTCGGCGGTGAAGCTGGTCGAGTCGATCTGCGTGTCGGTCGAGTCGAAGCGGGCGAAGGCGTAGCCCCGGTCTTTGAGCCAGCTCAGGAGCTGGTCCTGGATGCGGACGAGGTCGAAGTCGGTGAAGCGGTCGCCGGTTTTGAAGCTGGTGCGGTCGCGGAAGCGGATCCACTGCCGGCGTTCTTCGTCGGCGAAGAGCGTGGTGGCGTAGCGCCCGTCGGGGGCGTAGAAGTTGACGTCCTGGATGATGAGCGGGCGGCCTTCGCGCACCGAGAAGACGATGCGGAGGGTGTTGGCGGTGGTGTCGAGTTCGGAGGCGCCGTAGTCGATCCAGGGTGCCGGGAAACCCTGCCGGTTGTAGAAGCGGCGCAGGCGCACCACGTCCTTCTGCAACTCGATGCGGTCGAGCGGATAGACGCCGGGCGAGAGGAAGGGCAGGAAGCCCTTGACGCGGTCCATGAAGCCGGGCGCGCTCGTGGCGATCTGCCGCCGCAGCACGTCGTCGTCGAACGTCCGCGAGTCCTCGAAGGCGAAGCCGATGCCGCCGACGGTGGTCTGCTCGTTGGCCAGGAACAACGGAATCTTTTCGTCGCCTTGCGCCTGCGCGGCGGCGGGCGGCGCCGGGCCGGCAAGGAGCAGCAAGGCGACGGAGACGGCGCAGCAGAGCGAGACGGCAGGCTTGCACATAAATTCTCGCATACGACACCACCGCCTAGTTGACGGACAGGTCCTCCTGCGTCTGCGTGGTTTTTTCCGGGGGCCGCTGCACCTCCGGGGCGGGCAGGCCGTTGCGTTCGGGCGTCTCCCCCGGGAGCGCCGGCGGGGCTTCTTCGACGATCTCCTCGGCCACAGGCGCTTCTTCCGCCAAAGCCTCCTCCTCGACCGCAGGCGCTTCTTCCGCCACAGGCGCCGCCTCGGCCTGCTCTTGCGCTTCGGGCACGACTTCTTCGACCAGGTCCTCCGCTTCGGGCAC
>JBFGTT010000118.1:0-8167 GCA_041565995.1 Rhodothermales bacterium | reverse complement strand
CGGTGCAGGACCTGCCGGCGCTCTGGAACGCCAAGATGGAGGAGTACCTGGGCCTGCGCCCCGAGACCGACGCCGAGGGCGTCTTGCAGGACATCCACTGGTCGCTGGGGGCGCTGGGCTACTTTCCGACGTACGCGCTGGGCAACCTGATGTCCGCCCAGCTTTTCGAGGCGGCGCGGCTTGCGCTGCCCGATCTCGACGACGAGGTGGCCGGCGGCCGCTTCGGCGGGCTGCACGGCTGGCTGCGCGAGCACGTCTACCGCTGGGGCCGCGTGCTCGACGCGCCGGAGATCCTGCGCCGCGTCACGGGCGGGGGGCTGACGGCGACGCCGTGGCTGGCCTACATCCGCCAGAAGTACGGCGAGATCTACGGCGTGGCGCTCGCCCCGGCCTGAGCGTCGAGATCAACCCGCCCGAAGGCTTCCGGCAGATCCAAAAAGGTCGAGGAAACGTATACTTTCGCCATGACATTCAAGGTTGTAGAGATGTTCTGGATGCGAGATCGCCTGCCTGATGCTCCTGGTCTTCAGCGTCGAGTAGGCTACCCCACGGGGCGGCTGGCCGTGGGGGGTTGCACGCCGCTGAAGCGGCGACTACGAGCCGGTCATCCAGACACCTCCGACGCCGAAGGAACGAGCGACGGCGCACGCGGGTAAGGACAAACGTGAGATGAATAACAAGGTATCGCCTGTTTGCCTGATCTTCAACCGGACGACGCCGTAGGTGAATCCTCCACAGGGTTATATTCCTTTCGCCTACGCCTGCTATGCGGGATCGCCCGTCGCATTGATGCGCGGCGGCACGTTTCTTGAACCCTGGACGGGGGAGCACCCGCTCGACCCTGTTCGCTTCACGCTCATCCAAACCGGATTGCCGACATGGAAGCAACCACCCCGTTCACCATCGAATATCACAGCGATACCTACGAACTCACCGAGGATCTGAAGACCAAACTCGAAAAGCGGCTCGACAAACTCGCCCACCGGCACCGCGACCTCACGGGCGCTTCGCTGGCGGTGCACACCATCAGCGGCGCCAACCGCCGTCACGAATACAAGGTGCGCCTGGTGCTCTACGCCAAACCCGACAACATCGTGGCTATCCGCAAGAGCGACACGGTAGCCAACGCCCTGCTCGAAGCCCTCGACGCCGTCGCGCGGCAGGTGCGCGAGCGCCGCGAACGCCTCCGCACCCGCACCCGCAAAGCGTCCTGAAGCGAGGAGAGGACGAATCGACGAGAGGACGAGGGGACGATTCAGCGAAGCGTCTCCCTCAACCCGTCCACACGTCCATACGTCCACACGTTCAACGCTCCCCACCCCTCAGGCATCCCGCTTGGCCTTTTCGGCGTCTTCGGGGCTTTTTTCCATTTTGCCCAGGGGGCGCTGCCAGAACTCGCCTGCCTTGCCGGTCTTCTCCACGCGCGTGCCGTGCTGCTTCATCAGGTTCTCGCGCAGGTAGGTGGTCATGAACCCCTTCATCCGCTGCTTCTCGACGCCCAGCAGGTCGGCCAGCTCGAAGAGTTCGGAGAAGTTGAACGACTGCGGCAGCGACTCGTAGAACTCCAGCGCGTCCTGGCTGATGCCCTCGGCCTCGGCCCCCGGCGCCGAGGCCGAGGGGGGCAAAAGGTCCATTTCTTCGAGGTCCGAGACGTCCTCGCCCGCTTGCAGGTAGGTGTCGATGTAGAGCCGCAGCAGCGAGACTTCTTCGCGGAGCGTAATATTCTCCTGGGACAACCGTTCGTTCTCCGCCTGAAGCGCAGCCAACTCCTTAAAGAGTTCCTTTAGCTCCTCACTCAGCTCTTGATATCTTTTCGACAGTTTTTGATCCATCACAGGACTACGCGAGCCGCTCGCCTAACATCGCGGGTGTGCGGTTAGAAGAGTTCGATAGGCGGATGTGGGGGCTCTGATTGCTGGTCAAGGTAACGAGATCCTGGCGTGCAGGTCAAGCAAGCTGCGATGAAGAGGTCGTGGAACCTCCGCCCCAAGTTTCGTCCGGAATAGCAAACACTTAACTAGAGCAGGCCCGAAGGACCTCGCCGAGTGCCGCGCTTCCCCTTTAAAGCAATTGCTTAAAAAACAGGTCCCCCCCGGCAAAAGAAACCGGGCCGGCTCCGGTGCCACCCGCCGTTTTGCCCCGGACGCTCGGCGGTGGCGCCTGCCCTGGCGCATGCGGGGGCCGGACGATCCTACGCGGCGGCGTTCGTCGTTCGTCTGCCGTCGTTCGGCGGCGCGGCGGCGTGCGCACTCCACAGAAAAACGCCCTATTTTTGACGACGGACCGCCCGCCAGACCAGCAGCCAGCCATGCTCGACCGTCTCTTCCGCCTGCGGGAACGGGGCACGACGCCCGGCGCCGAGGCACGCGCCGGCACGGCTACCTTCCTGACGATGAGCTACATCCTCTTCGTCAACCCGCAGATCCTGGCGCAGGCGGGGATGCCTCCCGGCGACGTGACGCTGGCGACGGCGCTGGCCTCGGCGCTGGCGACGCTGGTGATGGGCCTCTACGCCGGCTATCCGTTTGCGCTGGCGCCCGGCATGGGTCTCAACGCCTACTTCACCTTCGGCGTGGTACAGGGCATGGGGGTGAGCTACCGCGTGGCGCTGGCCGCCGTCCTGATCGAAGGCGTCCTGTTCCTGCTGATGACGGCAGGCGGCGTCCGCGCCGCCGTCCTCCGCGCCATCCCGGCGCCGCTCAAGATCGCCACGATGAGCGGCATCGGGCTGTTCCTGGCGCTGATCGGGCTGAAGAGCGCCGGGCTGGTGGTCGATCACCCCGAGACGCTGCTGACGCTCGGCGACCTGCGGCAGCCGGCGGTGTGGCTGGCGCTCTTCGGGCTGGTGCTGACGGCGGCGCTGCTGGTCCGGCGCATCCCCGGCGCCATCCTCCTGGGCATCCTGGCCGCCACCGCCCTGGCCTGGACGACGGGCCTGGCCGACGCCCCCGCCCGCTTCCTCTCCCTCCCTGCCCTGCCCCGCCAGACGCTGCTGGCGCTCGATTTCAGCGGCCTGCTCACCGGCAAGCTGGCCCTGGTGGTGCTGGCCTTCCTCTTCGTCGATTTCTTCGACACCGCCGGCACGCTCATCGGGGTGGGGCGGCTCGGCGGCTTCATCGACGCGCGCGGCGAGTTGCCCCGCGCCGGGCGGGCCTTCACCGCCGACGCCCTGGGCACCATCGCCGGGGCCGTGCTCGGCACCAGCACCGTGACCACCTACATCGAGTCGGCCACGGGCATCGAGGAGGGCGGACGCACCGGGCTGACGGCGGTGGTGACGGCCCTGCTCTTCCTGGCGGCGCTCTTCTTCATCCCGGTCATCACCGCCGTGCCGGCCGTCGCCACGGCGCCGGCGCTCGTGGTCGTCGGCGCGCTGATGATGCAGGGCGCGCGCGAGTTGCCCTGGGGCCGCCTCGACGACGCGCTGCCGGCCTTCCTGACCATCGCGGCGATGCCCTTCACCTACTCCATCGCCAACGGCATCGCCCTGGGCATCGTCTCGTACGTGCTGCTGAAGCTCTTCGTGGGCAAGGCCCGCCAGGTACACGGGCTGCTCTACGTGCTGGCGGCGCTGCTGGCGCTCTACTACGGCTTCGTGGGCGGATAGGTGGGACGGTGTAGACGTGTGGACGTGCGGGAGGATGGGGGGATTGAAGATCGAGGATGGAGGACGGATCGCGCCCTGGGCCGGACAAGACCACGCATGACGCGAGCGCAGCGAGCACCCTCACGCCATCTGGATGCGCGGCCTGCGTGCGCTTTGCCAGGCCGGGAGCGAGAACGAGAACGTAGTGCCCTGGTCGAGGGCGCTCTGCACGCTGAGCCGGCTGCCGTGGAGTTCGAGGATCTTCTGCGCGATAGCCAGGCCCAGGCCGGTGCCGCCCTTGTCGCGGGCGCGGCTTTTCTCGACGCGGTAGAAGCGTTCGAAGATGTGGGGCAGGTCTTCTTCCGGGATGCCGTAGCCGGTGTCGATCACCTGCAAGCGCACCGCCTCGCCGCTGTCCATGGGGACGATGCGGACGGCGCCGCCGGCGGGCGTGTAGCGCAGCGCGTTGTCGATCAGGTTGGAGACGGCGCGCTCGACCAGCGCGATGTCTGCATAGACCAGCGAGAGGCGTTCGGGCAGGTCGGCCTGGAGCTGCACGCCCAGTTTTTCGGCGCGGGGCCGGAACTGCATCACCAGGTCCTGCACCAGTTCGGCCAGGGAGAAGGCTTCGCGCTGCGGCTCGATCTGCCGGGCGTCGAGCTTCGAGAGTTCGAAGAGCTGGCCCACGAGCGTGTTGAGCGAGCGCGTGTTTTTGAGGACGATCTCCATGTAGCGCTGCCGCTCGTCGGGGTGGAGGTCCTCCTCCTTCATGAGGATCGTTTCGAGGTAGCCCTGCATGGCGGCCAGGGGGCTGCGCAGGTCGTGCGAGACGTTGGCGATGAGTTCGCGCCGGAGCCGGTCGGTGCGTCGGAGACGCTCGACGTTGGCCTCGATGGTGTCGGCCATCTGGTTGAAGGAGGCCGCCAGCTGGCCGATCTCGTCGTTCGAGCGGAAGGGCACGCGGCGGTCGAGCCGTCCACGGGAGAAGGCGCCGACGACCTCGCGCATGGCGCGCAGGCGGCGGGTGAGCAGGCCGAAGAGCAAGACGCCCAGGATGCCCGTGACGAGCAGCGTCAGGCCCAGCCCTCGCAGCGTGGCCTGCATGATGTAGCTGTTCTTGACCATGCCGGCGGCCGAGTCGTACTGCGCGCTGCCCAGGATGATGTAGAGATAGCAGTCCTTCTCCCCCATGATCACGATGTCGGCCACCGAGAACGGCTTCATCCGACCGGCCTTGAGCGGATCCTCGCCCAGGATCGGGACCTCCGCGCCGGCCAGGTACCGATCCAGCGGGCCGAGGTCGACCGACGTCCGCGCCAGCGACTTGTCCGTCCCCACGAACGACGCCTTGATCTTGCCGGTGCTGCTGAGCAGGTAGATCTCGATGCGGGGGTTGACGAGCATCAGGTACTGGATCTTCTGCCGGATGCGCTCGTGGTCGATCTCGTCGATCAGAAACGGTTGGAACTCCTCGGCCAGGTTGGCGGCGAGGCGGTAGTTGAGTTCTTGCTCGGCCTCGTCGGCAAAGTGCATGGCCGAGCGCACCGAGAGGATCGAGACGATCACGCCCAGCCCCAGGATGAGCACCAGGAAGAGCGCCGAGAGCCGGGCGTAGAAACTGTGCAGGATGTGCGTCATGGCGCTACTTCCTCCCGTTCGGCAAAGCGATAGCCCAGCCCCCAGACGGTCTTGATATAGACCGGATTGGAGGGGTCGTCTTCGATCTTCGAACGGAGCCGGTTGATGTGCGTGTTGACGGTGTGGCTGTAGCCGCTGTACTGGTAGCCCCAGACCAGGTCGAGCAGTTCCTGGCGGCTGTAGGCCCGCCCCGGATGCTGCGCAAAGAGCAGCAGCAGGTCGAACTCTTTGGCCGTCAGCTCTACGGTTTGGTTCCGCAGCGTGACTTTTCGTTTCTCCGGCTCCACCAGCAGGTCGCCGTAGCGGAGGTCCTGCCCGGCCTCGCGCTGGAGGTTCTGCTGGTCGATTTCGATGCGGCGGAAGAGGGCCTTGACGCGGGCGATCAACTCGCGGATGCTGAAGGGCTTGGTCAGGTAGTCGTCGGCGCCGAGTTCGAGGCCGAGCACCTTGTCGAGTTCTTCGGCGCGCGCGGTGAGCATCAGGATGGGCAGGTAGGGGTTTTCGGCGCGGATGCGCTTGCAGACCTCCAGGCCGTCCAGTTCGGGCAGCATCAGGTCGAGGATGACGAGGGCGTAGTGGCCCGAGAGGGCTTTGCGGAGGCCCGCTCTGCCCTCGGCGACGCGTTCGACGGCGTAGCCGAGGTCGCGCAGGTGGATGCGCAGCAGGTCGGCGATGTCCGGGTCGTCTTCGATGACCAGGATGGTGTCGGCGGTCGAGGCGGCGGGGTCGGCAGGCATGGGGCACGTCGGGGCTGGTGGGCGCCGGGGCACGGCTTGCAGGCTGAAGCTGCACGTAGGTACGCACCGGCGGCGCAAGGAGTCATCACGTAAAGATAACATACTTCCAAGACGAACGACGAGGGACGAACGACGAGGGGACGAGACGACAATGTGTCTTTCGGCTGTTCGTCCACACGTCCCGTTCTATTCGGTCGTCGTTCGTCGGTCGTCCCTCGTCGGCAATATTCTTCGACTTCTCAAGCCGGGGCGGCGCGGGTGCAGCGGCGGTTTTCGTACTTTTGGCCGTCGTCCCTGCCCCTGTCAATCAGCGTTTGCATCCCGACATGGATATCAGCCTTCAGGAGTTCTTCCCCCTGATCCTCGGCGCGTTGCGCAACGTCCTCGGCGTCATCCTGCTGCTCGCGATAGCCTGGTTCGTCGCCCGCTGGGCGCGGCGCCTCGTCGAGAAAAGCCTCGCCCGGACCCGCCTCGACGTGACACTGGCCAAGTTCTTCGCCAACGTCACCGCGTGGTTGATCCTCGTCCTGGCCCTCATCACCGCCCTGAGCATCTTCGGCTTCAACACCACCAGCTTCGCGGCGGTCATCGGCGCGGCGGGGCTGGCCATCGGCCTGGCCCTCCAGGGCACCCTCTCCAACTTCGCCGCCGGCGTGATGCTGCTGACCTTCCGCCCCTTCAAAGTGGGCGACGCGGTCAAGCTCGAAGGCGAGATCGGCAAGGTGGACGAGATCGACCTGTTCATGACCAAGATCGATACCTTCGACAACCGCCGCATCATCTTTCCCAACAGCAAGGTCTTCGGCACCAGGATCGAGACGATCACGTTCCATCCCATCCGCCGCGCCGACGTGCCGGTGGGCGTGGCCTACGACGCCGACCTCGACCACACGCGCGCCGTGCTCGAAGCCGCCGCCGCCGCCGTAGAAGGCGGACTCGAGGATCCCGCCCCGCAGGTCGTGCTCGAGGACCTGGGCGACTCGTCGGTCAACTGGAGCGTCCGCGTCTGGTGCAACACGCCGGACTTCGTGGCCGTCAAGCAGGCTACGATCCGCGCCACGAAAAAGGCCCTGGACGAGGCCGGCCTCGCCATCCCCTTCCCGCAACTCGACGTCCACCTCGACGCCCCCGCCCAGACCTCCGGCTGAGGCGTGACTTTGCCGGCGTCGGCGGCGGCTCTACGAGCACGTCCCGGCGTCCCTTCGTCCAACCGTGGAGGCGATCATGCGATTCGCCCGATTGGCCCTGATCTTGCTGCTCGGCGCCGCCTGCACGCACGCCGCCGCCGCGCAGAAGCGCACCATAGAAAAACGCACCCCCGTCGATTCGACGACGACGATCGTCGAGACCCAGACCGAGGACATCACGCCGCGCCACCACCTGGTGATCGTCGACCCGTTGCGCTTTTTCGTCCTCTACAACGCGGCCTACTACCAGGCCGTCACGCCCACCCTGGCGCTGGGCGCCGGCCTCCAGGTGCCCGCCTTCGACGCCATCGACGGCGTCATCGTGACCGCCGAGGCCCGCTTCTACGTGCGCAAGCAGGCGCTCAAGGGCTTCTACGTGGCGCCCAACCTCTGGATCGACTCGGTGACGGAGCACGACGACACGCGCGTCGAGCTGGGCGTGGTGGCCGGATGGCAATGGTTCACCGGGCGCGACTTCGCCCTCGGCTTCGGCCTGGGCGCCGCCTTCGACCTCAACGGCCCCGGCAACGACACCTACGGCCTCTACGACGGCAGCCGCCCCATCGTCCGCTTCAACATCGGCTACGCGTTCTAAGCCGTGAAACGTAAGGGTGCCTCGTTGAGACGTTTCCGAGAGCACCCTTACGTTTCACGTTTTACGCTCAGGCTTTCTCCCTCAATGATCACCCGAATACGCGAACACTCCAACACGCAAACAACGGCGTGAAACGTACGCGGGGTTGCGGCGTAGGCAGGGGTAGCCCAAACTTTCAAAAATAATTGAAAGATGCACCCCGCGCCCGACTGGAGCCTCGCCTCGTGGCAGGACAAGGAGGCCCTCCAACAACCCGACTACCCGGACGCCGCCGCCCTGCAGGCCGTGCTGGCCGAACTGGCCGTGCTGCCGCCGCTGGTGACCTCCTGGGAGGTCGAAACGCTCAAAGGCTACGTGGCCGAAGCCGCCCACGGACGCCGCTTCGTGCTCCAGGGCGGCGACTGCGCCGAGCGCTTCGACGAGT
>JBFGTT010000117.1:0-8194 GCA_041565995.1 Rhodothermales bacterium | reverse complement strand
GCACCGGGCCGGCGGCGGCGCGCGCGTTGATCCGGCTGACCTCGCTCGTGGCGCGGTAGAAGCTCAGCTGGGCCTCCAGCCGCGCGACCTCGGCCAGTGCCTCCTCGCCGGCAGCCCGCAGGCGCACTGCGTCCTCGCCCTGCAAGACGAGTTCGAAGCGGCAAGCCATCGCCCACCGCGCCAGCCGGACGGTTTTCATGGCGGTGTGGACGGGGGACGGCAAGGACGAGAGGACGTATGGAAGAATGGACGTGTGGACGATTTTCTTATTCGTCCACACGCCCATGCCTTCCTCAGGAGAGCGGCAGCGTGCCGTAGGTGATGGACTTGATCTTTTTGCCGCCGCCGTTGGTGATGGTGCGCGTCTCCGGGTCGAAGAAGAGCATCTCGCCCAGGCGATCGGACATCTCGGCCATCGAGATGATGGTCTGCGTCTTGATGGCCACGTCGATGTTGCCGTTGGTCGTCTTGTCGTTGCGGATGGCGTCGAAGAAGTTGTCGATGTGGGCGGGGATGCTCACGCCCGGCTCGATGTTGTCGAAGCTCTCCTGGTCGACGAGGTCGGCGAAGGGCCGTTCGGGGCGCAGTTCGACGGTGTTGCCGCCGAAGTAGAGCGTGGCTTCCTGCCCCCGGAAGACCTGCCCGAGGCCCTGCTCGTTGACCGAGCTGCCGGTGATGGCCATGCACAGGCCGCTGGGGAATTCAGCCAGGAGCTGCGTGTTGTCGTTGACGCTGCGGTCGGCCTCGCCCAACGTCTCGTCGGTGATCTGCTTGTTGCCGATGCAGACGACGCGCTTGGGGAACTCCGGGTTGCCCGTGGCGATGAGCAGCGGGTGGATGCGGTGGGCCAGCAGGTCGCCCAGGATGCCGGCGCAGTAGGGGTAATACTTGCGCCAGCGGTGGTAGTGCTCCGGGTTGAAGTCGGGCCGGTTGTGGACCGGGCCGAGCCACTGCTGCCAGTCGAGCGTCTGGGGTGTGAGTTCAGGATCGATCTGGTAGTAGTTCCACTCGCCGTCGGGGCTGTTGCGCATGTAGGAGTCCTGGCAGAGCACCAGGCGGCCGATCTTGCCGGCGCGGATCAGTTCGGCGGCCTTGTGCCACTTGCCCTCGGTGCAGTACTGCGAGCCGATCTGGAACTTCTTGCCCGTCTTGACGACGGCGTCGTGCACGGCGAAGGCTTCGTCGAGGTAGCGCGTTATGGGCTTTTCGCAGTAGACGTGCTTGCCGGCCTCCATGGCGTCCATCGCGATGCGGGCGTGCCAGTGGTCCACCGTGCCGATGAAGACGGCGTCGATGGCCGGGTCGTCGAGCAGGGCGCGGTAGTCTTCGTAGGCTTTGACCTCGCCCTGGAGGCCCTTGGCGTCGCGGGCTTCTTCGAGCGAGGCCTTGGCCTGCTCGCGGCGGTTGAGGAAGAGGTCGCAGGCGGCGGCGCCGAAGGCGTTGTACTCGTAGGGGTGGAACGACTCGCCTTCGCTGTTGCGGTTGATGACGCTACGCAGGTGGGCGTTGTAGCCCTGCCCGCCGACGCCGATGAAGCCGACGACGAGCCGGTCGTTGGCGCCGAGCACGGCCCCGGTAGCCGGCGCGGCGGGTGCCGCCTTGGGCGTCTTTTCGACGACCTCGGCCACTTTCGGAGAGCATCCGGCGATCATGGCCGTCGCCGCCAGCGCGCTCTTCTTGATAAACTCCCGGCGCGAGGCGCTCGACGTGGGGGGGGTGTGCTTCTTTTTGTTCTTCATCTTCTCCGCTGGTTGCTGGGTGGGTAAGCCGTGCTATCGGCCTGCGCCGCCGCGCCCGAAGTTGCAGCGCGCGCCTCGAAGCGTTCGTCCCTACATTTTAGGGCGCAAGGCGGCTCGTGTCCAGACCACCGGGCCGCCCCATCAGCCGCCTGCCGTCGAAACGCAGCCATCGGGCGATAATTCATTCTTTTCTCATAGACTTTCCGCGCCCAAAGGCTAGTTTGATGCGTTGCGCCCCTGGATTTTCCTCCTTCTTTCAACGCGATGCTTCTTCCCATGCCCAAGGCACTTCACGCGCGCGTGCTGCTCTGCGCGGGCCTCCTGCTGCTCGTCGTGCGGGCGCAGGCGCAGGATCCCGCCGTCTACGCCTTCCAGCCCGAGAGCAAACTGTGGATCGAGGGTACGTCCAACAAGAGCGACTGGACGGTCAACGCCACCGTGCTGGCGGGGAACGTCTCGCTGAAAAACCCGGCCGCCGCGTCCGGCCCCGGCGTCGAAAAGGTGCGCCTGGTGGTGCCCTCGGCCAAAATTCTCAGCGGCAAGAGCACCATCATGGACCGGCTCATGCACAAGACGTTGCAGGTGGAGGAGCACCCGGAGATCGTCTACGAGCTGACGAGCGCCGAGGCCGGCGCGAACGCCCTCGCGCTGCTGACGCACGGCAGGCTGACCCTCGCCGGCGTCACGAAAAACGTAGACGTGCCGGTGCAGGGCCAGCAGCTGGCCGACGGCAAGATGCGCTTCACCGGCAGCCACACGCTCTTGATGACGGATTACGGCATGAAGCCGCCGACGGCCATGTTCGGCGCCCTCCACACCGGCGACGAGGTCGTCGTGCACTTCGACCTGGTTGCTGCGGCGAGGAAGTAGGGCGCTCCCGACCCCGCCCGGCACGGCGTGTAAGGTTTTTTCCTAGAGCAAAGGTCAAGCTTTCCCGGCAAGAGGTGCGGGGAAAGCACGGCGCGGCACAGCCTCTCGAAGCCGTACACTCTCTGTGCAGGACGTTCCTTCCGAGCCGACGTACAGGGAGCCATGTCAAGCGCGACCGCCAAAAAGGACCGGCCCAGGCCGTTCCTGTTTCCGCAGTACTGCAAGGCGTGCAGCCGGTGCATCGCCTCGTGCCCCAAGCAGTGCATCGTGATGGGCACCGAGATCGACCCCACGTCGGGGTTGACGCCCGTAGTCATCGACCTGGCCTTTTGCAACGGCTGCGGGCTGTGCTTCGAAGCCTGTCCGGAGCCGTTCGGGCTGTTGCCGATGCCTTCGCCGGACTTCAACCCGGCGCTGGTCGATCCGGAGGCGTTCTTCGGCCCCCGTACGAGCACCGCGCCCCGCCCGAAGGCCATCCGGGACCGGCGGGTGCCGCTGCCGAAGGGGGAGCCGATGATGCTCAAGGGGATGCACGCGGCGGCCGTCGGGGCGGTGCTGGCCGGCTGCCGCCACTTCTTCGGCTACCCGATTACGCCCTCCACCGAAGGCGCCGAGTTGCTGGCCCGGCTGCTGCCCGAACTCGGCGGCGTGTTCGTGCAGGCCGTCAGCGAGGTGGCCGCCGTCAACATGATGTACGGCTGCGGCGGCGCGGGCCTGCGCACGATGACCTTCACCTCGTCGCCGGGCTTTAGCCTGATGCTCGAAGGCATCTCCTACCTGATCGGCGCGGAAGTGCCCGGTGTCTTCGTCACCGTCATGCGCGGCGGGCCGGGCCTGGGCAACATCGCCCCGGAGCAGGCCGACGTCAAGCTGCTCTGCCGGGGCCTCGGACACGGCAACACGCACGCGCTGGTGCTGGCCCCTACGACGCCGCAGGAGATGCTCGACCTGACGATGGAGGCCTTCGACCTGGCCTTCCGCTATCGCAACCCGGTCATCGTCGCCGGCGACGGCTACCTGGGGCAGATCACGGGCCGGGTGACGTTGCCCGATCACCTGGTCAAGCCGGGGCTGCCCGCCTGGGCCGTCCACGGCGACGCCCGGCATCGCGGCAACCTGATCACCTCGATCCACCTGAGCGAAGCCGACCTCGAAGCGCACAACGTCCACCTGAACGCCAAGTACCGCCGCATCGCCGAGCGCGAACAGCGCGCCGACCTCTTCCACTGCGACGACGCCGACTGGCTGGTCGTGGCCTGCAATACGCCGGCGCGGACGGCGCGGGGCGCCGTGCGGGCAATGCGCCGGCAGGGGATCAAGGCGGGGCTGTTCCGCCCGGTGACGCTCTGGCCCTTCCCGGTGCGGCCGCTGCTGCCGCTGCTCGAACGGGCACGCGGCGTGGTGGTGGTAGAGGCCAGCCCCGGCCAGCTCGAAGACGAGATGCGCCTGGCCTTGAGCTACAGCAGCGCCGGGCGCCTGCCGCGCATCGAGCGGGTGCAGCACTTCGGCGGCGTGATGCCGCAGCAACAGGAGATCGTCGATACCATTACCGCCCTGGAGGCAGCGAGCAATGGACACCGTGTTTTATAAAAGATTCGAGCGGTACGACCGCGCCGAGGGCCTCAAGGCGCACGCCACGCATTACTGCGCCGGCTGCGGCCACGGCCTCGTCCACAAGTACCTGGCCGAGGCCGTCGAGGAGCTGGGCATCCAGGACCGCACCGTCGCCGTCTCGCCCGTCGGCTGCGCCGTCTTCCTCTACTACTACCTCGACGTAGGCAACACGCAGGCGGCCCACGGGCGGGCGCCGGCGGTCGCCATCGGGCACAAAATGGCCAACCCCGACGCCGTCGTCGTCAGCTATCAGGGCGACGGCGACCTGGCCTCCATCGGCCTGGCCGAGATCATCCAGGCGGCGCAGATGGGCCTGCCGATGACGGTGATCTTCGTCAACAACGCCGTCTACGCCATGACGGGCGGGCAGATGGCGCCCACCACGCTGATGCAGCAGCGCACCACCACCACACCGACGGGGCGCAGCCGCCTGACGGGCCAGCCGCTCAAGATGGCCGAGATGATCGCGCAGCTCGACGGGCCGGTGTACGTCGAGCGGGTGGCGCTCTTCAGCAACCAGCAGCGCTACCGCGCCCGCAAGGCCATCCGCAAGGCGTTGCAGGTGCAGGTGGAAAACCGGGGGCTGGGCTTCGTCGAAGTGCTGGCCGAGTGCCCGGTGCACCTGCACCTGACGCCCGAAGCGGCGGAGCGGTGGGTCGAGGAAAACATGGTGCCGGTGTTTCCGCTGGGCGTCAAGAAAGACGTGGAGGCTGCGCCCTGGTTTGCGCCCGAGCGGCCGGTCTTCGATCCCGACGCGGTGGTCCGGGCCGTCGGCGGCAGCGCCGAGGCCGCGCCGCGCTTCGGCGCAGGCTTCCCGGCGCACCTCGACGCGCACGACGTGGCGCTCAAGTTTGCCGGGGCCGGCGGCGACGGCGCGCAGACCATCGCCCGGCTCACGAGCCGCGTGGCCGTCAACGAAGGCTTCGACGCCACCTACATCCCCAGCTACGGCCCCGAGTCGCGCGGCGGCACCTCCTACGCCGACGTCCACGTCGCCCGCGAGGAAGTGCTCTCGCCGGCGGCGCCGCAGCCGCACGTGCTGGTAGCCTTCAACGCCCCCAGCCTCGACAAATTCGGGCCGAAGGTGCAGCCGGGCGGGACGATCCTCTACGACGCGACGGTCGTAGCCCGGCGGCCTGCGCCGGAGGCGGGCCGCCGGCTCTTCGGTATTCCGTTCACCCAGATGGCCGTCGATCTGGGGGCGCCGGTGGTCAAGAACCTCGTGGCCCTGGGCGCCTTCCAGGCGGCGACCGACCTGTTCCCCGACGAGAGCTTCCGGGCCGCCCTGCGCCAGGCGTTCTCCGGCGATCCGGCGCTGCTGGCGCTCAACGAGGAGGCGTTCGAGCAGGGCCGCCGCGCCGTCGAGCAGGCGGGAGCGCCGGCGGGCTGAAACGAGGCGGACGCCGTCGAGCAGACCAGGCCGTCCGCCCCCTCCATACATCGAAAAACCGAAAAATCATGGATACGTCAGCAGAGCCAGCAGCCGCCCTCCGTCGTCCGGATGCGCCGCCGGCCTCCCCCGTGGAGCAAGGCCGCGAGAACCTCAACCCGTATCACATCGCCCGGCAGCAGTTCGAGCACGCCATCGAATACCTGCCGGAGTTGAAGGAAGGGCTGATCGAGTTTTTGATCCGCCCCGAACGGGTGATCGTCGTCGAATTTCCGATTCTGACCAGCGAAGGCGAGGTGCGCAACTTCGTCGGGTACCGGGTGCTCCACAGCCGGGTCCGGGGGCCGGGTAAGGGCGGCATTCGCTACCATCCCGACGTGACCGCCGACGAAGTCCGGGCGCTGGCCGCCTGGATGAGTTGGAAGTGCGCCGTGCTGGACATCCCCTTCGGCGGCGCCAAGGGCGGGGTGGCCTGCGACCCCAAGATGCTCGCCAAAGACGACCTGCGCCGCATCACCCGCCGCTACATCGCCGAACTCGGCGACAACATCGGCCCGCACACCGACATCCCCGCGCCCGACGTCAACACCAACGCCGAGACGATGGCGTGGATCTACGACACCTACGCCATGATGCATCCGGGCCAGAACAACCTGCCCGTGGTGACCGGCAAGCCGGTGGACATCGGAGGTTCGTTCGGGCGGCGCGAGGCCACCGCGCGGGGCTGCCTCTTCTGCACGCAGCGCGCGCTCGAACGGGGCCTGGTGTCCGGCTTCGACACGCTCGACGGCGCCACCGTCGCCGTCCAGGGCTACGGCAATGCCGGCTCCGTCGCCGCCGACCTCTTCGCGCAGGCGGGCGCCCGCATCGTGGCCGTGAGCGACTCGAAGGGCGGCGTCTTCGCGCCCGGCGGCCTCGACCCGCGCGCGGCCCTGGCCCACAAAGCCGAAACCGGCACCGTGGTGGGCCTGCCCGGCACCGAGACCATCACCAACGAGGCGTTGCTGGCGCTCCGGTGCGACGTGCTGGTGCCCGCCGCGCTCGAAAACCAGCTCCGGTCCGACAACGCCGGCCGCGTGCAGGCGCGCCTGGTGGTGGAGGCGGCCAACGGCCCCACGACGCCTGCCGCCGACCGGATCCTGCTCGACAAAGGCATCCCCGTGCTGCCGGACATCCTGGCCAATGCCGGGGGCGTCACCGTCAGTTACTTCGAGTGGGTGCAGAACATCGAGAACGAACAGTGGGAAGAGGACGAAGTCAACCAGAAGCTCCTGCCCAAGATGCGCAAGGCCACCGACGCCGTGCTCGACATCCGGCAGGCCGTCCATGCGTCGCTGCCCGACATCGAGGCGCGGCGGCGGGCGCGCGGGCGCAACGACCGCCCGCTCGGTCCGATAGATCTGCGGACGGCTGCCTACATCCTGGCCGTCAAACGGGTGGCCGACGTGGCGCTTCAGCGCGGCATCTGGCCCTGACGCGCCGCCCCCTGCTGCGGCCTGCAGCCCCGGCATCCCATGATCGTTTCAGACAAAATTAAGGCGTTCTACGGCGGCGGCTCCGCCATCCGCAAGATGTTCGAGGAGGGCCTCCGGCTCAAAGCCCTGCACGGGGCCGAGCACGTGGCCGACCTTTCGATTGGCAACCCGGCGTTTCCGCCGCCTGCGGCGTTCGTCCGCGCCCTCCGGCACGTCGCCGCCGGGGACTTTCCGCACGCCTACATGCCCAACGCCGGCTATCCCTACGTGCGCGAACGGGTGGCCGCCTCCCTCAACGAACACGGCTACTTCAGCGGCGCCGGTGGCGAGCACATCGTGATGACGACGGGGGCCGCCGGCGCGCTCAACGTGGTGCTCAAGACGCTGCTCAACCCCGGCGACGAAGTCATCGTCCCGCGCCCGTATTTCGTCGAGTACCGCTACTACATCGACAGCCACGGCGGCACGATGGTGCTGGTCGATACGCGGGAGGACTTCGGCCTCGACGTACAGCGGATCGCCGAGGCCGTCGGGCCGAAGACGCGGGCGGTCATCATCACCTCGCCGCACAACCCCACCGGGCGGATCTACGATCGCGCCACGCTCGAAGCGCTGGCGGCGATGCTGACGCAGCGGGCGCAGGCGCTGGGCCGGCGCCTCTTCCTCCTCTCGGACGAGACCTACCGGGAGGTGCGCTTCGACGGCACGCCGTTCGTCTCGCCGGCCTCGTGCTACCCCGACAGCTTCCTGTGCTACTCGTGGTCGAAGGCGTTCAGCATTCCCGGCGAGCGGATCGGCTACGTGGCCGTCAACCCGGCCATGGCGCCGGACGCCGGGCCGCCGGTGGCGGAGGCGCTGGCGATGTGCAACCGCATGCTGGGCTACGTCAACGCGCCGGCCTTCATGCAGCACGTCGTCGCCGAGGCCCTCGACGCCGAGGTCGACGTGGGGGCGTACCAGGCCCGGCGCGACCGGCTCTGCGCCGCGCTCGACGAGGCGGGCTATGCCTACGTCAGGCCCGAAGGCGCTTTCTATCTCTTCCCCCGAACGCCCGGCCCCGAAGCCGCCTTCGTCGAACGCGCGAAGGCGCACCTGCTGCTGGTCGT
>JBFGTT010000116.1:0-8207 GCA_041565995.1 Rhodothermales bacterium | reverse complement strand
GTAGATTTCGTCGGTGATGGCCCAGAGGTCGTGCCGCTGCATCAGCGCCAGCACCCGTTCGAGTTCTTCGCGCGACCAGACCTTGCCGCTGGGGTTGTTGGGCGTGTTGATGACCAGCGCCTTCGTCCGGGGCGTGATGGCCGCTTCGAGGGCCTCGAAGTCGATAGCCCAGCCGGGCGGGCCGGTGGGGATGTATTTCAGATGTACCCCGACGATCTGCAGCAGGTTACGATGATACCCATAGAACGGCTCGAAGAGGATCACCTCGTCGTCGGGTTCCAGCAGCGCGAAGATGGCCGCCACGAAGGCCCCCGTCGAGCCGACGCTGACCATCACCTCGTCGGCGGAGGTGGCGGGGATTTCGTTGTAGGATTGCGTTTTTTCGAGGATCGCCGCGCGCAGGCGCTCGATGCCGGCGTAGCTGGTGTAGATGGAATGATCGTCGGCGATGGCCTGCTGCGCGCCCCGCTTGATGGGTTCGGGCGTGGGCAGGTCGCAGATGCCCTGGCCCAGGTTGATGCCGCCGACGGCGTTGACCAGACGGGTTATGGCACGGATATCGCTCTGCATCAAGGCGTCCGTGCGTCGGGCGAGTGTTTTCATCGGATTTCCTCCCTAAGCATTCGGTCTATCGACCGGGTTGTGATGCTGCAAGGTAAGACAGGATCGTACAACACGAAAGCGGTGCTGCTGCCGGCGGGGCGTGCTCCGAGGGCCGCCGCCCTGCACCGGCCCTGGAAGGCATGGCTCTCGTCGCTGGCGCTCTTGCCCGTGTGTTGCTACTTCCTGGCCGGCCGGGGCGATGCCCTCCCGCTCGACACGCTCAACCTGCTCGTCCACGAAGCCGGCCACCTCTGCTTCTTTTTCCTGGGCGAGTTCTGGCACGCCGCCGGCGGCTCGATCATGCAGGTGCTCCTGCCGGCGGTGCTGGCCGGTCACTTCTGGCAGTACGACTCGCCGCTGGGCGTGCAGGTCTCGCTGCTGTGGCTGGGCCAGAACGCCCTCAACGTGAGCGTCTACGCCGCCGACGCCCGCGCGCAAGACCTGGTGCTGCTGGCAGGCCGCGAGCACGACTGGCACCACCTGCTGGCCTCCCTCGGCCTGCTCGACTACGACCGCGCCGTCGCCTTCTTCTTCTGCTACGTCGCCATGGTCAGCTTCATCGCCCTGCTCACCCTGCCCTTCTACCTGGCGCACAAACGCGCAGGTGTTTGAGGGGTTGAGATCCCCACTCAACCCTTTCGCCTCGCCGTCATCATCTCGCGCTTGCCGGGCGGCCCCGGCCTTTTCTCCACCCGGAACCCCGCCGCTTCGAGGTTGCGCCGGATGCTGCCGCTGGCCGAGTAGGTAGCCAGGCGTGCCCCGTCGCGCATCGCGCCGAAGAGGCGGGCGAAGAAGGCGGGCGTCCACAGCTCCGGGTTGGCCTCCGGGCTGAAGGCGTCGAGGTAGACGGCGTCGTAGGTGGGGGGCGGGAGGCGCGCCTGCGCGGCGTCGCCCACGACGAGGTCCAGCGTGAGGGTCGGGGAGAAGGCGTGGCGGTGGCGGCCCGGCGGCGGCGCCTCGGCCAGGGTGCGGCGCCAGGCCAGCAGGGCGTCGCGCAGGGCAGCCGCGCCGAGGCGTTCGCCGTGGTTGAGCCGGGCCAGCACGTCGGCGCCGAGCACCTCTTTTTCCAGCGCCGTGTAGTGCAGCGCCGCGCCGGCGTCCGTGGCCGCGTGCGCCGTCAGCAGGAAGTTCAGCCCGGTGCCGAAGCCCACCTCCAGCACGCGCGTCGGCAGCCGGCGGGCGAGGCGATCCGCGACGCCGGCGCCTTCGAGGAAGACGTGCCGGGCCTCGGCCAGCGCGCCGTGCCGCGAGTGGAACGTCTGCCCGTAGGCGGCGCTGTAGAGCGTGTCGAACCCGTCGGCGGTAGGTTCGGGCGCGTAGGGGGCGGGTTCCGGCGGCATCGGCGTGGCAGGGCGTTGCGTGCAAAGGGGCAGGAGCCTACCTTATCGGAAGGCGTTCCCCCTTCGGTTGTACACGTTATGGCAGATCAATTCATGCAGGAGGCCGTCGAACTGGCCGTCGAAAACGTGCGCGCGGGGCGGGGCGGGCCGTTTGCGGCGCTCGTCGTCAAAGACGGCGCGGTCATCGCACGCGGCGTCAACCGCGTCACCGCTACGAACGATCCGACGGCCCACGCCGAGGTCGTCGCCATCCGCGAGGCGTGCGCCCGCCTGGGCAGCTTCCAACTCGACGAGTGCGACCTCTACACCACCTGCGAGCCGTGCCCGATGTGCATGGGCGCTATCTACTGGGCACGCCCCCACCGCGTCTATTACGCCGCCACGCGCCAGGACGCCGCCGCCGCCGGCTTCGACGACGACTACATCTACGACGAACTCGCCCGCCCGCCCGCCGAGCGCCGCATCACGATGATCCAGTTGCTGCGCCAGGAGGCCCGCCGCGCCTTCGACGCCTGGGCGCAACAGGAGAACCGGGTGAAGTATTGAGAGCCGACGAGGGTACGAATCGACGAGGGTACGAATCGACGAATCTTCCGTACTCTTGTCCCTCCCTCCTCCCCTCTCCCTCAGGCGCCTTGCTCCTGCATCATCGCCGTGAGCGTCTCGCGCAGGCCCGTTTCAAGCGGGCGCGGATCGTAGCCGAGTTCGCGCTTTGCCTTGGCGTTGTCGCCCAGGTAGGTCGAGCCGGCGGACACGCGCAGGCCCTCCTCGGTGTAGTTCTCCGGCAGCGGCACTACCTTGCCCACGACGCCCATCAGCTTCGCCATGCCGCGCATCAGCGGCGGGCCTACCCGTATGCTCGGCGCCTTCTTGCCGGTGATTTTTGCGGTCAGGTCGAAGACTGCTTCGAGCGTGGCGCAGGGGCCGGCGATGATGTAGGTCTCGCCGGGGCGTCCTTTTTCCATCGCCAGCAGGTGCCCGCGCGCCACGTCGTCCACGTGCGCCCAGCAGAGGGCGGTTTCCTTGGGCAACATCGGGAAGCGGCCCTTGAGGAATTGCCGGAACGCCTGGCCGAGGATGCTGGTGTCGCCCGGCCCGTAGACGGCGCCCGGCTGCACGATGACCAGCGGCAGCCCCGCCTCCATCATCGACAGGGCCACCTCGTAGTGCGCCACCCACTTCGTCCGGTCGTACTCGCTAAGGTGGGTGCCGTCGTAGCGATACGTCTCGTCGACGCGCCGGCCTTTCGTGTCCGAAAAAACGGCCAGCGTGCTCGTGTAGACGCCCTTCGGGATCCCCAGCTCTCGCATCAGTTCGAGCACGTTGCGCGTGCCGCCGACGTTGATGCGCTCGGCCTGCGCGCGGTCCCTGGCGCTGATTTTGTACCAGGCGGCGAGGTGGAAGACGCCGTCGGCGCCGTCCATCGGCGCGCGCAGGCTCTCCCGGTCGGTGAGGTCGCCCTCGGCCAGCGTGACGCCGAGCGCCCGGAGGGCCTGCGCCTGCTGCGGCGACCGCACGAGCGCCACGACCTCGTGCCCGGCCTCGCGCAGTTGCCGCGCCACGCGCCCGCCGATGAAGCCCGTCGCGCCGGTGAGGAAGTATTTCATGGATCGGTCGGTTGAGCGTCAGGAAGGTTGAGAAAATATACGTTGGTTTTAACGTACGATAATTTTGACGTATTTCGAGCGCGCGCCGCATCCTGCAAGACGTGCTTGGCCTGGAAGAAGCGGCGGAAGCTTGAGGCAGGCTCAGGCTTCCGTCACGAAAACATTGCTGGCGACTTCGTGGCCGACGACGTGCTCGTGCTGGCCGATGCGCAGCGTCAGCGGGCCGTTGAAGGGGGCTTTCTGGAGGACCACCACGGGCGTCTGCGGCAGCAGGCCGAGCGTTTCGAGGTAATCGAGCAGCGCCGGGTCGGCGTCGGAGATGTGGTGGATGACGAGCGTGCGGCCTGGCTCGGCGAGGGCCAGCGGGGCGGTGGCCGTCTCGGTGATCTGCCCGTCGCGCGTGGGGATGGGATGGCCGTGCGGGTCGTGCGTCGGATACCCCAACAACTCGTCGATCTTGCGCTCGAACTCTTCGGAGATGTGATGTTCGAGGCGTTCGGCCTCCTCGTGCATCTGGTCCCAGGAGTAGCCCAGCACCTCCTTCAGGTAGGTCTCGAGCAGGCGGTGGTGGCGGATGATCTCCAGCGCGATCTTCTCGCCCGCCTCGGTCAGCCGCACGCCTTTGTAAGACTGGTAGGCGACCATCTTCATCTCGGCCAGCCGCTTGACCATGTTCGTCACCGAAGCCGACGAAACGTCGAGCGCGCGGGCGATGTCGGTCGTGGAGACGGCGCCCTCGCCCTGAAGCTTGTAGATCGCCTTGAGATAATCCTCGACGGCCTGGCTGAGCATGCGTCCGGCGTGCTGCGTATTGAAGGAGAAGCGTCTTCGGCTCCAACCGTTGACGCGGGGCTTGGATCCGGAGGCGCTACCCGTCGACGACGGTGAAGAGCGAGAGCGCGCGGGTGCTGCCCCGGTGGGCGACCACCACCAGGTAGCGCCGCCCCACCTCAAGCGTCAGCGTAGACGACTCGGCGCCTCCGCCGTCGGTGGCCGCCACCGTCAGCTCGTAGGTGCCCACGGCGACGTTCGCCTGCGTCGTGGCCTGGCCGTAGCCGAGGCTCGCCACGTCGAGCACCGGGGGGCCGCCGGCGTCCGGCACCGCGACCACGCTGAGGGTCTGCACCCTGGGCGCCGCATGCACTACGCGCAGGCGGGCCTGCCCGGCCCCCGGCGCCGTGCGGTCGTCCTGGAGCAGCGCGATGGGCGCCGGCCCGACCGCGTCGGCCACCACGAAGGTGTAGGCGAGGCCGGCTTCCAGCAAGACCTCCCGGCTGATCGACACCGGGGCGCCTTGCGTGGCGCGGGCTTCGAGCAGGCGCAGGCCGGCCCTCCACTCGGTGTAGGGCGAGGCTTCGCCGAACGCGACGTCGCGCGCGAAGAGGTCGAAGTCGATGAAGAAGTCGATGGCGCCGGTGGCCGGGGCGGCGTGCACGAGGCGCAGGCGGGCGGGTTCGTCGTCCGCGCTGCCGTCGCAGCCGGCCGTGGCGAGCAGGAGGGCGGCGCCCAGCAGCAGCGTCGGGAACGAGCGCGCGGAGGTCTTCATGCAGGGGTGGAGGTTGGCGTAAGCATCCGGTTTCCATACGGCCGATCAGGCGCGAGAGGTCCCGCCGGGCGCTATGGAGGCGGTCAATGAAATAGATGATGTCGAGAGGTAAAACGTAGAACGTAAGGGTGCGCTTGGAAACGTCTCAAGTAGGTACCCTTACGTTTCACGTGTCACGTTTTACGTTCGCTAGTCGGCGCAGGTGCATTCCCGGAAGGCCTGTTGCAGCCGTCGCGTGACCGGGCCGGGCCGGCCGTCGCCTACGGGCTGGCCGTCGATGCGCACCACCGGCATCACCTCGCTGCTGGTGCCCAGCAGCATCACCTCGTCCGCCTTTCTGAAGTCGTCTTCGAGGACGCCCTCTTCGCGGAAGGGGAGGTGCAGCGCGGCGCACAGTTCCAGCACGACGGCCCGTGTGACGCCGGGCAGCACGTAGTTGCTGGCCGGATAGGTGCGCAGCCGCCCGTCGATGACGGCGGCGACGTTCGTGTGGGAGCCTTCGGTCACCACGCCGTCGCGCACGAAGACGGCCTCTTCGGCCCCGCTTTCTTTGGCCCGCTGGTTGGCCAGCACGTTGGGCAGCAGCGCCACCGCCTTGATGTCGCAGCGCGCCCAGCGCAGGTCCGGCACGAGGAGGACGCCCACGCCGTCCTGCAGTTGCCGGGCGTTGGGCGTCGGCGGCGAGAGGGCGGCGTAGACCGTGGGGGCGGAGGACGGGTTGGGGAAGGCGTGCTTGCGGGGCGCGGCGCCGCGCGTGATCTGGATGTAGAAGGCGGCGTCGCGCAGGTCGTTGGCCCGCATGAGCTCCTCGGCTACCTCGCCGAAGGTCTCGGGCCGGGGGCCGTCGATGCCGAGGGCGCGGAGGCTGCGCGCCATGCGCCGGTAATGATCCTCGGCCCGAAACAGCCGCCCGCCGTAGATGCGGATCACGTCGTAGATGCCGTCGGCAAAGAGGAAGCCTCGGTCGTCGGGCGAGATCCGCACGTCGTCCTTGCGCGCGAAACTGCCGTTGAAAAAGACGATCATCTCACCTGCGTTTTTCATGGGGCGCTGCGTCGAGGGATGGGCGGGGCGTATCGGGAGAACGGCGCGAGCGGCCCGGAGGGTTACAGCGCCGCTGGCCGGCCAAAGCGCCTGTTCTATGGCGCTGCCGGCGGCAAAGTTCTCCCGCCTCGGGCGGCGGCGGGGGCCGGACGCGCGTTGTGCGCCATGCGCATTGTCAAGCCTTTGCGAAACCGGCTACCGAGGCCGCCGACGGCAAACTCCCTGCGCGGCGGCGCGTTGACTTCGCTGCGGGGGTTCGTTATTTTAACCAATCTCTAGCCGGACAGCGCCCGCGCGGCGCTTTTTCGGATCCCCTGCCCGGTCGTCTAATGGCAGGACAGCGGCCTTTGGAGCCGTATGTGGAGGTTCGAGTCCTCCCCGGGCAGCTCCTTCGATGGCGCATGGCGGATGGGTTCGCTACCGGGCCGGATACGCCGAAATGCGAAATCCCAACGCGAAATCGGAACGGCCCTGCGCCCGGCGGCGCAGGTTTTTTTGTTGGAAACAGCCTGCGGGGCGCCCCACGCAGCGCGAAGCTGGATGAGCATGTCGTACAGAGAATTTCCGATCAGCCTTTTCGCCGGACGCTCCAATCCGGAGTTGGCCCGCGAGATTGCCGCCGCCTACGGGCAGGAACTGGGAAAGGTGACCATCAAGAATTTCGCCGACGGCGAGATCTACGTCCACTACGAAGAGTCGATCCGGGGGGCGGACGTGTTCATCATCCAGAGCACCCACCCGTGCGCCGATAACTGGATGGAGCTGTTCCTGCTCATCGATGCGGCCAAGCGGGCTTCGGCGGCGCGCATCACGGCGGTCATCCCCTACTTCGGCTATGCCCGGCAGGAGCGCAAGGACCAGCCCCGCGTCTCGATTGCCGCCAAGCTGGTGGCCAACATGCTCACCACCGCCGGCATCGACCGCCTCCTGACGATGGATCTGCACGCCTCCCAAATTCAGGGTTTCTTCGACGTGCCGGTGGATCATCTCTACGGATCCGGCGTTTTCGCGGACTACTTTCACCGCCTCCATCTGACCAACCTGGTCGTGGTGGCGCCCGACGTAGGCGCCATCAAGATGGCCCGGGCCTACGCCAAACGCCTCGACGCCGACCTCGCCGTCATCGACAAGCGCCGCCCGTTGCAGAACGAAACCGAGGTGGTCAACATCATCGGCGAGGTCGAAGGCAAGAACGTGCTGCTCATCGACGACATCATCGACACGGCCGGCACGCTCACCAACGCCGCCAACGCGCTACGCGAAGCCGGAGCCAGGGAGATCAGGGCCGCCTGCACGCACGCGCTGCTCTCGGGGTCGGCCTACGAACGCATCGAAGCCTCGGCGCTGAGCCGCCTGCTCGTCACCGACACGATCCCGCTCGGGCGCGCCTCCGAGCGCATCGAGGTCGTCAGCGTAGCCGAAATCTTCGCCGACGCCATCCGGCGCATCTACACCGACGAGTCGGTCTCGACGCTCTTTGTGCCCTGAAGCGGCGGTATTCCTTACAGCAGACCTAACCGATCACGATGGACGTCATTACGCTAGCAGCCGCCGCGCGCCAGACCGGCAAGGGCGCCGCCCGCGCCGTGCGCCGCGCCGGCAACGTGCCGTGCGTGCTCTACGGCCACAACGTCGAACCGGTGGCTTTCCAGTTGGAAGAAAAGAGCCTCAAGCCGCTCATCTATACCAACGAGACCCGCCTGGTCCAACTCGAACTCGACGGCCACTCCTGGGAGTGCATCGTCAAAGACATCGACTTTCACCCCGTCTCCGACCGGCCCCTGCACGCCGATTTCCAGGTGCTCCAGAAGGGCGAGAAGATCACCCTGACGGTGCCGGTGCGCTACCTGGGCACGCCCGTCGGGCAGACCGAGGGCGGCAACACCACGTTCATCGTCACCGAACTGGAGATCCGCTGCATGCCCAAGGACATCCCCTCGCACATCGACGTGGACATCAGCGGCCTGGACATCGGCGACGCCATCCACGTGGGCGCGCTGGACCTGCCGGGCGTCGAGATTGAGGCTCCGGAGGATCAGACGCTCGTGACCGTCGTGCCGCCGCGCG